>JAGBYW010000182.1 GCA_017628555.1 Bacteroidaceae bacterium
CTACTTCAGTGAGTTTGTTACCCAAAGCAGTTGCTACGAACCAACCGCCCATCATCAAACCCTTGAGTTTGGGAGGAGCCACCTTAGATACGAAAGAAATACCCATGGGCGAAAGGAAGAGTTCGGCAAATGTGAGTACGAGGTAAGTGTTAATCAAAAGGCTGGGAGAAACAAATGTAGCAGCTTCGCCTGCAACCTTTTGTTCGTTGGGAGAAAGGAGAGACATTGAACCGTACGCCATTACCACAAAACCGATAGCAGCAATAAGCATACCGTAAGCAATCTTGCGAGGAGCAGAAGGTTCCTTACCCTTAGAAGCCAAGTAAGAGAATACTGCCATGCTCACGGGAGTAAGCGCTACTACATAGAAGGGGTTGAACGTTTGGAAGTACTTCGCATCAACAGCAACTACATCAGCTGAAGTTGCATAATACTGATAACCGAAGAACGCCAAAGCCGCAACTGCTACAACCGCAGAAATAACCTTTGCCTTTGAAGTCTTACTCTGGAATACTGAGAAGCCTGCATATACTGCAATGATCACAGCAATAAGATTCCATACATTAAAGAGAACGCCAAGGAAACCTGTTGTTGACTTTTCAGTAAATTCGTTTGCAAACATAGTAAGCGTACTACCATTCTGGTGGAATGCCATCCAGAAGAAGATTACCACAGCGAATACAAGGCAGAGTGCCACGATGCGTGCCTTTGTTTCAGCGGGAGTGAGTTCTTCAACAGGAGTAGTATCTGCCTTTTTGGCATTCTTCTTAGGTGAGTTGCCTTCGACATGCTTAAATGTGGGGCGAGACACAAAGTAGATAATCATCGAAACGATAAGCGACACACAAGCTACGGCAAAAGCGAGGTGGTAAGAGTCAGCCTTTGACCAACCAAGGTCGTTCATACCATAATCCATAATCTTGATGGCAGCAGTGGGCGCAAAGAGGGCACCAATATTGATTGCCATGTAGAAGAGTGAGAACGCTGCGTCGCGCTTGTTGGCATACTTGGGATCGTCATAGAGGTTACCCACCATTACTTGGAGGTTACCCTTAAAGAGACCTGTACCGAGAGAGATAAGTCCAAGCGCCCCCATTACTGCCCAAAGAGCAACATCGCCATTTCCAAAGGGAACTGAAAGCAATAAGTAACCAAAGAACATAGTAGTAATACCGATGGTCACCATTTTGCCATACCCCAAGATGTCGGCGAGAATACCGCCGAGAAGGGGGAATCCATAAACAAGCATTAAGAAGTTAGAATAATAACTTCCCGCTTCTGTACCATTCATGCCAAAGTTGTCCTGCATGAAGAGCACGAAGGCTGCCAACATAGTGTAGTAACCGAAGCGCTCTCCGGTGTTGGCAAGGGCAAGGGCGAATAAGCCCTTAGGTTGTCCTTCAAACATAAATTTTTAAGAGTTAAAGTGTTATTAAATTAAGAAAATATTTTTCTGAGGTTATGAGGTCGCTACGCTTTGAGGTTATAAGATGAGAGCATTACTGCTTGTAGCGCTCCAACGCCTGCTTCAGAAACTGGGCAGTGTAACCTACGCCCTTCTTGACTACTTCTTCAGGGGTACCACAGGCAATGAGTTGACCGCCTCCGCGACCGCCTTCGGGTCCCATGTCTATAATGTAGTCGGCTGCGCGAATCACGTCGAGGTTGTGCTCTATGACGATGACCGTATTGCCTTTCTCTACAAGGCGATTGAGTACGCCGAGCAACACGCGGATATCTTCGAAGTGGAGACCCGTAGTGGGTTCGTCGAGAATGTATATCGTTTGCCCCGTGTCGCGCTTGGAGAGTTCCGTAGCGAGTTTCACGCGCTGGCTTTCGCCACCTGAGAGTGTGGTTGAGGCTTGTCCGAGTTTGATATACCCAAGTCCGACATCCTGCAAGGTTTTAATTTTGTGCAGAATGTGGGGCACATTTTCAAAGAACTCAACCGCTTGGTTGATGGTCATATCCAAGACGTCGCTGATGCTCTTACCCTTGAAACGCACTTCGAGGGTCTCACGATTGTAACGCTTGCCGTGACACTCCTCACAGGGAACATACACATCGGGCAAGAAATTCATTTCAATCGTCTTGAAACCGTTGCCCTTACACGTTTCACAGCGTCCACCCTTTACGTTAAAGGAGAAGCGACCGGGCTTGTAGGCGCGCATCTTCGCCTCGGGGAGTTCCACGAACAAGGTGCGGATGTCAGAGAATACGCCTGTATAGGTGGCAGGATTTGAACGCGGTGTGCGCCCAATAGGACTTTGGTCCACAGCCACCACCTTGTCAATCAGTTCTAACCCTTCGATGCTGTCATACGCCAAAGGTTCGCGCAAGGAACGGTAGAAGTGTTGCGAGAGTATGGGTTGGAGCGTGTCATTAATGAGTGTGGATTTTCCAGAACCCGAAACGCCCGTCACGCAAAGTAATGTGCCCAAGGGGAAGTCCACATCCACACCCTTCAGGTTATTTCCGCGACACCCTTTAAGGCGCAAGAATTTTCCATTTCCAGGGCGACGCACTTTTGGAACTTCAATAGCGAGTTCTCCATTCAAGTAACCCGCCGTCAGGGTGTGCGTGCGCAGCATTTCTTCGGGCGTACCTTGGAAAACCACTTCTCCGCCCAAGCGTCCTGCCCTCGGCCCCATGTCGATAACGTAATCCGACGCGCGCATCATATCTTCGTCGTGTTCTACAACGACCACCGTGTTGCCCGTGTCGCGCAAACTTTTCAGCGAGTCAATCAAGCGCACGTTGTCGCGCTGATGCAATCCGATGGAAGGTTCATCCAGGATGTAGAGCACGTTGACGAGTTGCGAACCAATCTGAGTGGCGAGGCGGATGCGCTGACTTTCGCCGCCCGACAAGGTCATTGTGGAGCGCGATAAGGAAAGGTAGTTCAATCCCACGTCAAGTAGGAACTTCAAACGCGTACGCAATTCCTTCAAGATCTCCGTGGCAATCGCCTTGCTCTTGGTGTCGAGCAGGTCTTCTACACCTTCCAAGAATTCATACAACTCCTGAATATCCATCGAAGCGAGTTCGTAGATATTCTTTCCCGCAAAGCGGTAAGAAAGAGCTTCAGCGTTGAGGCGAGCCCCATGACATTGCGGACACTCTGCCGTAGTCGAGAATTGGTCTGCCCACTTCTGCGCCGCCGCCGTCATTTCGCTATCCGCCATCTGCTGAATGTACTTCACGAGTCCGTTAAACTCTACGTAGTAATCATCACTTGTCTTCGCAATGCTTGCAGGGATGCGCAAGCGGTCGGGACTGCCGTTCAAGATTTCGTCAATCGCCTCCTCGGGCAACTCCTCGACGGGAGTCGTTAAGGTGGCGCCATGCTTAATCAGCACTGCTTCCACCTCCCAAAAGATGAGTGCGTTGCGATATTTGCCCAAGGGCGCAAGGGCTCCCTCACGGATGGATTGAGAAGGGTTGGGGCACACCTTTTCAAAGTCAATGACGTTGACATAACCGAGGCCGTTACACTTTGGGCAGGCACCGCTCGTCGAGTTAAACGAGAAGTTGTGAGGCGCTGGTTCACGATACGCCAAACCTGTCGTGGGGCACATCAATTGTTTGCTCAAGTAGCGCGCACGTCCCGCTTCGTCGCTCATATCGAGCACCATCATAAGGCCGTCTCCCTGTTCAAGGGTGTGATGCACGCTTTTCTTCAAGCGCTCTTCGTCTTTCTCACGAACAAGCAGGCGATCGACCACCACTTCAATATCGTGATTTTTATAGCGGTCCACCTTCATGCCCTGCACTACCTCGCAGAGTTCACCATCAATGCGAACATGGAGGAAACCTTTCTTGCGGATGCTTTCAAACAACTCCTTGTAATGCCCCTTACGGTTGCGCACAAGGGGCGCAAGCAGATAGATTTTGCGCTCTGCGTATTCCTCAAGGATAAGTCGGAGAATGCGCTCCTCGGTGTACTTCACCATGCGCTCACCCGTTAGGTAAGAATACGCCTCTCCGGCACGCGCAAACAGCAGACGGAGAAAGTCGTAAATTTCCGTCACCGTGCCCACCGTCGAACGCGGATTCTTGTTCGTAGTCTTCTGCTCGATGCTAATCACTGGACTTAAGCCCGTAATCTTATCCACATCGGGGCGCTCAAGATTGTCCAGGAAGTTGCGCGCATAGGCAGTGAAGGTCTCAATATACCGACGCTGACCCTCCGCATAAAGGGTGTCGAAAGCCAACGAACTCTTGCCGCTACCACTTAAGCCCGTGATAACGGTAAGACTGTTGCGCGGAATTTCTACGTCCACATTTTTTAGATTATGAACCCGCGCGCCATAGATATTTATCTTATCCTTCATCTATGCGTTGACATTTCGACTTGCAAAGGTAGCATTTTTTATTTAAATATTGAGGAGGATGAAAGAGAAAGGAGAAATGGGAAGGGATATTTGCCTTGCAAAAGACTTTGCAACACACATTTCGCCCCTCTCGTTTCTCCTTTCCAAATACTTATTTGCCTCTAAACAAATAACTAAAGTTGAGTAGCACCGAAACTGGTTTGCGCTGACCGTCCACCTTCGTGAAAGCATAGATGAAGTCCACTCCGGCGGTTACACCATTGCTGAATTGATACCCTGCTCCTACTTGCACGCCCGCCTCAAAGCGTTTGCCATCGCCATCCTTGAAAGGGTCGTAGTCGTAATAGTAGCGCTCCGCCCCCTGTCGGTCGGTGTCGCCCTTCACCTTGGTTTTACCCGAAATGCCATAGGCAAGATAGGGACCCGCTGAGAAAACGACGTACTGGCGCTCCTTCGTGCGTAGGTAATAATTGAACAAAAGGGGCATCTCTACATGATACGTCACCGTCTCCGTATTCTTCACGCCCGTCAAAGGTTTAAGCGTCTCAGGGTCCAGCATAATGTTGCCCTCACTATCCTTTTTATACACGGTTTCATCGGGGTTTTCCCACCCTTTTATGGCAAAAACAAGAGCGGGTGAGAAGGTCCAATGCTGGTCAAACTCCAATTCATAACCCGCTCCCAATCGCCAAGCCGGAACAGCGTTAGAATGCTTGTCAAGCTTCGCCAAACCGCCACCCACTTTGAGTTGCAGGTGTTGCGCTTGGGCTGTAATCCCAATACTTAGGATGAAGATAAGTAATATTTTTTTCATAACATAAACCTATATGATTAGAGAGAGTAGAGTCGGCGTATTCAGTTAAAAAACTCAAATGAATAATCTACTGAAAAAGTTTGATGGACAGACAACATTGAATGCGGCCGAATGGAACCGAGAGGAGTATGACTAACGTCTATAAAATTGCAACTAACATATCCCTTAGAGAATTGGTCAATCTAAAATATATGGATTAATAATCATATCTTCTATTGAACGACCTAACCTGCAAAGACCAACAGCCTCTACAATCTTGCTTCGCACCCATTCAGTATATTTTAGAACCATCTCATTTTCAAATCTAAGTGTTTGAATATAGTGTATTTCACGCAAATCTTTAGTGCGACACTTATCACGCAATCGTCCCACTTCTGTGAAGTGAGGCGCCCCATCAAGTTCTATACATAATCGTAACTCGGGGCAATAGAAATCAAGAATATAGTTATCCACACCGAACTGTCTTCTAAATTTCACCCCATCAATCTGCCTTGATTTGAGTAACCTCCACATTACAATCTCAGCTATCGTCCCGTGAGTGCGTAGATAAGTTCTCATTCCCTTTTTCGAATTGATATTATGAGTATGAGGAGGATGCATTGAAAGATGTATTTAGATATTAGTATTTTGTTCCCGTCTTAAGGTTACGCTCCGATTTTCAGATGGTTAGTAGTCATACCCCCTCCCCTCCTACGGAGGTACTCCCCCTATCTTAAGGGGAGAGAAGAGTTTGACACTTCCGCTAAAAACTCAACTGAATATCTCATAGACTATTTGGCTGACATACAACATTGAATGCAACTGACGTTCAACGTTAAATGCTGTCCGCATGGCACTCTCCCCTTAAGATAGGGGGAGTACCGCCTTTGGCGGGGAGGGGGTATGATAACAATCCCCTGAGCAACATAAGTACCCCTAATACCAACAGACTCTAAAACACTATTTCCCCTTTCCCCCACTTGCGCAAGTAATCATTGGTAAGCGTAAAGTGGTGGTTGCCGAAAAATCCGCGGTAGGCAGAGAGGGGTGAGGGGTGGGCGGATTGGAGCACGAGATGGCGCGAACGGTCGATGAAAGCGCCTTTTTTCTGCGCGAAACTTCCCCAGAGGATGAACACAAGGTGTTCCTTTTCTTCGGCAAGATGGCGGATGACGGCGTCGGTAAATTGCTCCCAACCCTTACCCTGGTGCGACCCTGCCTGATGGGCGCGTACGGTCAAGGTGGCGTTGAGCAAAAGCACCCCTTGCTCTGCCCAGCGCACAAGACTTCCCGACGCGGGAACGGGAGTGCCCAAATCGGCCTGCACTTCCTGAAAAATATTGCGCAACGAGGGCGGATGCGGCACACCCTCAGCCACGGAGAAGCAAAGCCCTTCCGCCTGATCGGGTTCGTGATACGGGTCTTGACCAATGATTACCACCTTCACATCGTCGAAGGGGCACAGGTCAAAGGCCTTGAAAATGCTTTTACCTGGGGGGTAGCACGTGCCGGCAGCATATTCCGCACGCACAAACTCCACCAGGTTGGAGAAATATGGGGCTTCAAACTCGTCGCGTAGGCGAGCCGCCCATGAGGGTTCGATATTCACTTGCATGTTGCAAAGGTACGAAAATCAGCGTGAAGTTGACGTGGTACCCTATCTTAAATTATGTTTATCAACTCCGACCGTTTTCACCTCGCCACCCTATTTTTTCTGTATCCACCTCTATTCATGCCTCACGACGCAACGTAAATTTGCATTGCGCCAACGACACCGTTCCCAGCATCGGATTCCCGAAAAACAAACTCCAAGTTAAATCGAACTAATGAGCGCTTATTTTGATTTAACTTGGAGTTTGTTTTTGCTCCATCCGAAGCGGTCTTCTGCAACCGCGTTGCGCCCCTTATTTTCACGGTTCCCTGAATGATTTTCTCCCCCACTTCCAAATTCTAAATAAATTGCTATCCATATATGCAAGATATTGCTTACATTTGCAAGGTAAGGACTCAAATTAAAACCTCAATATTATGAAAAAACAGCGTTTGTTAGTGGCTGCCCTCGCCTTTTGTGGCATGACTTCGGCATGGGCACAGCATGTCGTTTGGTTTGATGAACCCACTTCGCTCAAGGGTAAAGAAATTTGGTATTCTGCCAACCCCGACAAGTATAAGAACGGCGAAAAGCCCATTGCTGCGGGCGACGGCAACTGGAACCCCGACCGCGAATGGGAATACCGCTCTCTGCCCATCGGTAATGGATCTATCGGTGCCAACATCTTGGGCTCCGTAGCTACGGAGCGCATCACGCTCAACGAGAAGACGCTGTGGCGCGGCGGTCCTGGTACCGCTAAGGGTGCTGCCCACTACTGGAATGTGAATAAGCAGTCGGCACATTTGCTCGACACCATCCGTCAGGCGTTCCTTGATGGCGACCAACAGAAGGCGGCGCGCCTCACGGCGTATAACTTTAATTCGCCCGTGCCCTACGAAGCATGGCGCGAACCCGAATTCCGCTTCGGTTCGTTCACTACGATGGGCGAACTCCTCATCGAAACGGGCACAGGTGCCGATGCTGCAAAAGTGCAAAACTACCGCCGCGAACTCAACATCGACCGCGCCGTAGCGACCGTGACTTACGACTATGAGGGCGTGAGCTACAAGCGCGAAAGTTTCGTGTCGTTCCCCGAAAACGTGTTGGCGGTGCGCTTCTCTGCCGACCAGGCGGGCAAGCAAAACCTTTTGCTGAGCTATACCTTCAACCCCTGTTCGGAAGGTGAGATTACGCCCGACGGCGAAGGCGGACTCCTCTTCAACGGTCGCTTGGACAACAACGGCATGCAGTATGCCGTGCGCATCAAGGCGATTGCCGAAGGCGGCACAGTGGCTTACGAGGGCGGCAAGCTCAAGGTGATCGGTGCAGATGCCGTGCTCTTCCTCCTCACTGCCGATACCGACTACAAGATTAACTTCAAGCCCGACTATAACGACCCCAAGGCGTATGTAGGTGTCGACCCCTTGAAGACTACTGCCAAGTGGATGAAGAAGGCGGCGAAGATGGATTACACCAAGTTACTTGCGCGCCACACGAAGGACTACACGGCGCTTTACGACCGCGTGAGCTTCTCACTCAAGGGTGAAACATCTGACCTTCCCACGAACAAGCGCCTTGCAGCTTACCGTAAGGGGGCAAAGGATGCGGGATTGGAAGAACTCTACTACCACTTCGGGCGCTACCTCCTCATCTCTTCTTCTCGCCCCGGCAATCTTCCCGCAAACCTTCAGGGCATGTGGCACAACAATGTGGACGGTCCTTGGCGCGTAGACTACCATAATAACATCAACCTCCAGATGAATTATTGGCCCGCACTGACTACGAACCTCGCGGAGTGTGCCGAACCGCTCACTGACTTTATCCGCACGCTCGAAGAACCGGGTAAGATTACGGCAAAGGCATATTGGGGCGCTCGTGGCTGGGCTGCGGGAATCTCGGGCAATATCTTTGGTTTCACCGCGCCACTTGAAAGCACGGACATGAGTTGGAATTACAACCCCGTGGCTGCGGCGTGGTTGGCTACCCACCTTTGGGAATACTACGACTTTACCCGCGACATCGACTTCCTCCGCAAGACGGCTTATCCCCTCATCAAGGGTTGCGCCCTCTTTGCTGAAGACTACCTTTGGTTGAAGCCCGACGGCACCATGACGGCTGCGCCTTCTACATCGCCCGAACACGGACCGATTGACGAAGGTACGACCTTCACCCACGCGGTAATTCGTGAAAACCTCCTTCAGGCGATTGCCGCAGCCAAGATTTTGGGTGTGGATGAGGGAGAAGTGGCTACTTGGGAGGGCATGCTCGAGGCTTTAGTGCCCTACAAGGTTGGTCGCTACGGACAGATTTTGGAATGGAGCACAGATATTGACGACCCCAACGACCAGCATCGCCACGTGAACCACCTCTTTGGACTCCACCCTGGTTCTACGATTTCGCCTATCACGACTCCCGACCTCGCTACGGCATCTAAGGTGGTGCTCAACCATCGTGGCGACGGCGCAACGGGTTGGTCTATGGGTTGGAAGCTCAACCAGTGGGCGCGCCTCCACGATGGCAACCGCTCATACACGCTCTTTGGCAACTTGCTCAAGAACGGTACGGCGGACAACCTTTGGGACGTGCATCCCCCCTTCCAGATTGACGGTAACTTCGGCGGTACGGCGGGCGTAACCGAAATGCTTTTACAGAGCCACGCAGGTTGCATCCACCTCCTCCCCTCGCTTCCCGATGCTTGGGCAGAAGGTAGCATCAAGGGACTTCGCGCACGCGGCGCCTTCTATGTAGATATTGACTGGAAAGCAGGCAAGCTCGCCGAAGCTCGCATCACGGCTACACAAGACGCAACTTGCAACGTGCGCTACGGCGAACTCACCGCTGCCATCCCCCTTAAGAAGGGCGAAACCTGCTTCGTGACCCTCGATGGCGACCATCTGAAGTTGCGCAAGAAGTAAAGCGGACAGTCAAAGCAACGTCCTCCTATCCTATTGGGAATGTCAAAGCCACAACTGAATTACACCTGTAAATTTAATAGCATTTCAAATGAGAATATTTCAAATCTTTCACATACTGCCTATCCTCTTATTAGGTAGTTGCTCTGCACTGAAGCAACAGACTACAGCGCCACAACAATATGTAGACTTAGGGCTAACCAGTGGTACACTTTGGGCTACATGTAATATTGGGGCAACCAATGAAACTGAGGCGGGTATTTATGTTGCGTGGGGAGAAACGGAAGAGAAGGAAACCTACTCTCGCGACAATTACTTTGATGCCAACAATGTAATTTTCAATGCTACAGACAATGCAAGTTTGGTTGGTACAAAGTATGATGCCGCCCAGAAATTGTGGGGCGAGGAATGGGTAATGCCTACTCGCGAACAAGCGGTTGAACTTTATACGCAGTGTACTTGGAAATGGGTCGCTGATTATAAAAAATCTGGAGCAGCAGGTTGTATCGTTACAGGTCCCAACGGCAAGAGTATGTTCATCCCCGCTGGAGGTCTTAAAATGGAGGACCAACATAATTACCAGACCTATGGTAACTTATGGATAGGCAGTTTGCATCGTTACAACCGTGTGGATTGGGCACGCTTCATGGATTTCAACAGTAACGGCCCTGCTTTTCAACCCATTCCTTTTGGTAATTCAACTCACATTGTCTCACAAGACTATCGTTGGTGGGGACGTAACATACGTGCTGTAAGAAAACAATAATCGTTAGTCTTTAAAAAGGTTGTCATCCACAAACTTTTAACCAGCGAGGAGCGACACGACCATCTTTGCGGCTCTTTGCGGCTTTGCGTGAACAGAAACACAAGGCACGATGTCCCTTCACGCAAAGTCGCAAAGTTTCGCAAAGGATATTTCACGTATTTTTGGAGCGCACGAAGCGCTTGAAATACCCCCTAAACCCATTGCTCAAAAAACTAAACTACTTGTAGTAAAAATTATTAGTAACCTAAAAAAAATTATTAGTAAGATAATTTAAAAAAGGTTACTAATAATTTTGGGTAGGTCTAACCTACTGATTATCAGGTGTATTGCATGGCGAAAAATTGTTACATTTTTGAAGCAAACAGATACCCTCGTAACAGCGCCTATACGCTTACCTTAAATAAAGTCGGACGTCGGTTTCAAGCACGCAGAAATAGACATCCGTCCGTCCGACGTAACTTCACCGACATCAATCCCTAATCGTTATATGACAACTACAGACCAAAAATTAGTGGTGCGAAAAGTCCAACTTATAGCGTTCGGCTTTTTTGCTATACCATCTGTTATCACAATCCTGCTTGAAGTTTTAAATATGTCAGGCCACCCGCTTAGAGAGTGGGTAAGTGGCGAAGACATGACCGCGTTTCAGCTCAATCGCGGACTGATTGGAACCATCGCAACCTGTGTTGCCTACTACGCCATAAGTTTCATTGCCACAAACAAGGCGACGAGCCTACTTATGGCGGTCATGAGCACTGCGATGATGGCGATAGGAATAACAAGATTCATCGTATTTTTGTTTTACACGGGTGAAGATTGGAGCAATGTAGCCTCACAACTTTTGTTCTCCTCTTTCTACTTGGTAACAATGCTCCTCACCTTCTATATGTTGGGAGTTTTGGAGCGCAATAACCCCACCGCGCTACGCACGAAGCGTGCTGCGCTCATCATCTTTTGGATGGGGTATATTGTCCCCCTCTTCTGCGTACAAGCCATAAAATTACTCGCAGCATGGTCTCCCATCATTATGAACATCTACTTTATAGTTATAGAAGGAGTAGTCTTGTGGGGGGCCTACATGCTGATGACTTCCGAAGCATTCGCAGGAAGAACCGACAACAGCCCAACCCCCAAGGGCGCCTACAAGGTTTGGAACCGCTATTTCAAATATTTCCTGTGGTCACTCCTGGGTATGGCGGCGGTGAGCATACTATATCTTATCGTCACCGAGGCTATTTTGAAATAACCCCATAAAATTCGAGCGAGCAAGCATGATACTTGCTCGCTCTGTTTTTAAAGGGCGGGAGAGGTTGCCGATTTGATGCGTTTCAGGGCGCAGCGCCTTGCGGGTGGTTTATAGAAGTCATGGTGTAAAAAATCTCCAAAGCAGGTTACACTTTTTTACATGTAACCTTTTTTAACTAAAAATAATAACTACTTTTGCCAACACGATAACACAAAACACTATGATTATGAAAAAAGTTATTCTCTTTTTCCTGTCCCTAATGATGACAGGCGTGATGACAGCACAGACGTTCTGCATCCCGAATGATTCACTTTCTGACTTCCTTAAGGACCATAGGGAGTACGAAGGAGCATGCAGATTAGAGCCTGAGGCATTGAGAAAATTTGCTATAGCTTGTGTTATTGACAGGCGCTTAGACCTTGCTGTTCAGTGCCTAAAGAAAGCGTCAGAATTAGGCGATGCTGAAGCGTCAATGGAACTTGGTACAATGCACGTCAATCCAAGATATAAGACCGACACAGTTCTGGCCATGAAATACTTGGAGTTGGCTTTAAAACAAGATAAGACCGGAAGAGTTCATGCCTCTTATGGTATGTTATTAGAGGGGGGAATGCCTTTTTACCAAGACTTTGGAAAAAAACTTCGCCATTCCAAGAATGACTCTGCAAGTACATACTACCTGAAAGGCGCTAAAATGGGTGACTCTTTCGCACAGGCTTGCTTAGCGCAATGCTACTTTAAGGGTGTTGAGTTAAAGCAAGATTATCAGCAAGCGAAGTTTTGGGTAGACAAGGTGTTGGCACACCCTGACACCATTACCAATATATGGAGCAAAGCAATGGCAAAGGAAATGCTCCTCGAGATGTATGAAAAGGGTTTGGGGGTAAAACGAAATCTCAAGAAAGTCCTTGACATACACGTAGCTGATAGTAATTGGATAAAGGTTGCGGAATGCTATGCCACTGGTTATGGAGTAAAGAAGAATGCCAAGAAGGCCGCACATTACTACGTCTTGGCGCTTTCCAAAAAATATGCGCCAGACGAAGACTACGAAAAAGCTGCGACGTGGTTGCAAGAAAATGCGAACCAGAAAGACACCGCCGTTCTCTTCTCCTTAGGTAATTATTTTTCTAAGAAAGCAACGCAAGAAGACTCCAAACTTTCCTATGAATACTGGAAACAGGCAAGACAACACAAGTCATTTGATGGAGCTTCCATATTCCACGAAAAAGCGTTTGAATATTGGGAATCTGCCGCTAATAAAGGCCACGTTGAAGCCATTAAAACACTTGTAAATAAGTATAGGTTTGGCGATGATGTGAAAGTCGATAGTGTAAAAGCGGCTGAGTGGGTACGCAAGGGCGTAAGTATTTCCAATGATAAAGATTTGCTCTTTGACATGGCGTGGTACAACGCCAAGGGTATCGGCATGCCCATCAATGAAGCGGAGGCAGTGAAGTGGTATCACAAAGCCGTTGAGGCTGGACATACTACAGCCGCCGTAAACTTGGGATGGTGTTACGACAATGCCTTTGGTTGCGAAGCAGATTACGTGAAAGCAGCAAAATATTACAAGATTGCAGCCGACGCTGGGGAACCTTTTGGCCTCAACAACTTAGGATTTGCATACATTCAGGGAAAAGGTGTTCCCGTAGACCATGAAGAGGGTATCAATCTGATTGCTTTAGCTATTGAAAAAGGACACACTCAAAACATAGGGACTCTTTTTAATATGCTTAACTATGGGACGTTTGATGTAACCCCTAACCCTCAAAAGGGAGCCGAAGTATTCCGCCACTTGGACGACAAGTTGAATCATTCTAACTTAGATTGCCTCGGTTATCTCAACTTCTTTATTAAAATGCACCCAAATTTGGCGACGGATTCCACTGAAATGATTCGCCGTTACACGTTGGCTTTGAAAGACATGCGACCTTATCAATTGCGCCTAAGCGATACAAAAATTGCATTGAATGAATTGTGGCATCTTCTTGAAACGAATATTCACACAACGTCCAAGGATTTCGTAGAAGCCCTTGAATGGATACGTGCAAAGAGCAAGGAAGGCAATAGCAAAGTGTCTGAGATTTTAGTTCGACTCTTGGAAGCACGTCCCGAATTAACTACAGACCCCTCAGAAGCATTTAATATTACAAAGACATTGGCTGAGGGAGGAGATAACCACTGGCAATTCCAATTAGCATGGAAGTATGAGCAAGGTATCGGAGTACCCATTGATTCAGTAAAGGCTGTGGAATTGTACACTTTAGCGGCTGAAAATGGTAACGCTCAAGCATATTATCAATTAGGTAAAATGTACCTCTTTGGGAACAATGTTGAAGAGGGACTTAAAAACCTTACTGCGCTTGCTGAATCACATCAAGAATTTGCCGGAGAAGCCGCGATGGTGCTTGCCGAATATTATTGGAAGAACAACGAGTTTGAGCAGATTATCACACTATCAAAGAATTTTAAGTCCAAGACGGGAGCATACGATAACGTGCTATCTTTTTATCGTGCTATGGTGCTGATGAAGCAAGGAAAAACGGCTGAGGCTTATAAGGTGTTAGAGCATGGGTGGCGCTATATGTCATACCCAAGGTTTAACAACACCCCTATTTACTTAAAAGAAAACAGTTGGCAAATAATTGCAGACTTTATCCCTGTAGAGATTGCACTTACTGATGAAGTTAAAGCGAATCCGACCCCTAAAACTATTGCTCAACTTTTCAATATGAAGGAGGAGGATATTCTACAAGTAAATACTCTGGATTGTGACCCTGAAAATGAGCAACCTCACATAATTTTCATTGACGTTGTTACGCGAGAAAAGAATAGATACCACCACCTCAATGAGAGCACCACAAATGAGGTTTTTGCAAAGATGTACGGAGACTTTGCTGATTTGCTGATATCGGTTGTTGGATACCCTGAAAAAGACATCTGTTATATTGCTTATGAAAAGGCGCTTGAACACGACCCCAATAATGCATTATACCTCAATAATTACGCTTATGAATTAAGCAAGTATAACAGCAACTTAGATAAGGCTTTGGAGATGAGTGCAAAGGCGATTTCTATTGAAAGCAACAACTATCATTACCTGGACACCTACGCTTGGTTACTTTACCAAACAGGAAAGTATGACGAAGCAAAGAAGTACATGGACAAGTGCCTCATCCTTTTAGGAGAAAAACAGCATTACGACATCTACTACCATGCAGGAGACATCTATTTCCGTTGCGGAGAAAAAGAAAAAGCAATCCACTTCTGGGAAAACATTGTAGATCAAACCTATGAAGCTGGCACAAGAAAGTCCCTGCTTGAAAAGATTAAATCGGCGAGTACTTTTGAACAATAATTATTTAATCACCAGCACAAATGTAGCGTGTTACAACGCGTAGCACACTGCATTTGTACTTTAACATCAATCACAAAATTTCTATGGACAACAATGTATCACAATGCAACTCTGCATTTCAAGAACTGACCTTCTGGCAACGCGTAAAGATCCTCTATAGTTTTATCTGGAAAAACAAACTTGCGTTTGTTAAATTTACCTTTCCTATATATGCACTCATGATCGTTTTCAGCATCATAGAAAGCTGGGCAGAAGATGTAATGACGGGGGTTCTTTCAATCTGCACTTTTGCGTTACTGAACATTTACAAGAAAGAGGGGCACCTCAATCAGGTAACCCTAAATAAATTTAGCACATCAACTGGGGAAATATTCCTTAGTTCGCTCGTTTATGGCATCATCTGCTTTCTGTGTCTCATCATACCCATTATCATAGGGGCAATATTCATTATAGGAAACCCAGTGTTGGGTAGCATCGTATGCGCCTTATTCTTTATCCCATTTTTTATTATCTCAGGATTTGGGTACTTCAGAATGCTTTGGCACGACCCCAACAACGAGGGATTCTTCAAACATATCAAATACGCATGGAGATTGATGAAGGGCAATTGGTTGAACACCCTTGCATACCACTTTGTCTCATACCTTACAATCACGATTATCAGTTGGGGGATACCACTAATTATATGGGCAATAGTAGGTGCGTGGGCTGAATTGCAATACGGAATAGATTTCACAGATGAATACACAGACCTAACAATGGCGGCACCACTGTTCCTTCTCCTATATTTTGGATTCATACAGCTATACCTTCCTACGTTCTTTCAGTTTGAATATCTGCAACACAAATATGAAAAGAAGTTAAAGGACAACCCCGAGGAAGATAATTACAAGGGCGACCCATTGTATCGTTTAATAAATGAAGAAGACTAAATTATGACGTCTGCATTAAACGAATTACCACAACGCTATATGCAGAAATTCCCCTTAAATCCATTGCGCAAAAAACTAAACTACTTGTAGTAAAAATTATTAGTAACCTAAAAAAAATTATTAGTAAGATAATTTAAAAAAGGTTACTAATAATTTTGGGTAGGTCTAACCTACTGATTATCAGGAATATCGCATGGCGAAAATTTGTTACATTTTTGGCGTACATAAATGCACTACTTTGCAGGTGCTGTAATTGCATTGACGATAGGAACAATACACTTGACTTAACCAGTAGCCTCGGGGATATAGAAAACAATCAGAGCGAACAAATCTCTCATGTGAGAAGTTTGTTCGCTCTGTTGTATATTGCTATGTAGCAGGACGACGTGTATATCCCCCTAAAGTTCTTGGCGTAAGGCGAGTGCCTTATTCTCTTCCGCCTCCATAATCTCGCGCTCTCCGGGACCCTTGTCGTTAATGCCGCAGAGGTGGAGAATGCCGTGGATGATGACACGGTGAAGTTCCTCTTCGTAGGTGGCACCCACGTCTTCGGCATTCGTGCGCACCGTGTCGAGGGAGATGAAGAGGTCGCCACTGATTTTATTACCCTCAGTGTAGTCAAAGGTAATGATGTCTGTGTAATAATCGTGCTGGAGGAACTCGCGATTGACCTCCAAAATCTTTTCATCGTCCACAAAGATGTAGGCAATGGCGCCACAGCGCTTGCCGTGTGTCTTTGCCACGGCGTTTACCCAAGCAGTGGTGGCTGCTTGGTCGATATCGGGGAGGGGAAGGTTGATGCTGTCGTAGGTAATCATTGAGGTTATAAGGTTTAGTAACCCGGATGGCGCTCTCCCCCTGTTTATAGGGGGAGGGGACCGCCTTGCGGTGAGGGGGTGCAAAAAGAAAGAACTGCCAAATTAAATTCTAATTCAAATTTCTATCCATTTATTTTTAGATTTCGGCACCCCCTCACCACTTCGTGGTCCCCTCCCCCTATAAACAGGGGGAGAGCGCCATCCGGA
>JAGBYW010000183.1 GCA_017628555.1 Bacteroidaceae bacterium
GCACTTGGTATTGTGTAGAAATTTGGCGTAGGAGGAGTTGACTGTAAGCCTTCTCTGGAGAAACAACGGCATCGGTAAGCAGGTCCAGCAAGGTATAGATGATGTGATACCCCGAAAGGTCTATGTCGGTTACCGCCTTTGAATTGTAGATTTTGCGGTGGGCAACGTGCTCACACTCCTTGTAGGCTTGGTGCAAATGCTCAGGAAGGTGGTCTATCAGCGACCCTGTGAAGGTGCCATCCAAGATGGCTACTTCATTCTCCACAAAGATATTCACACACGCCTGTTCCAACGCATTGATGACGCAGGAACGCAGGTAAATAATCTGATCGTCGACATCGGTATCCGACACGTAAGAGGCGAGGATGTGTTCACGCTCGTCTGCCTCAAAGAAACCGAGGAACAAGTCCAACGTCTCCTGGTCGCTGAGGAGTTTTAACTTATGGGCATCCTCAATGTCCATAATTTCATAGCAGATGTCATCGGCAGCCTCAACGAGGAACACGAGGGGATGGCGCGCATAGCGCTTTTCTCCCGCCACTTCTTCCAGCACGGGGATTCCCAACTCGCGGGCTATCGTTTCATACGTTTCCACCTCGGCATTGAAGAAACCAAACTTCGACTTCTTCGTTCCCATCATGGAAGAATGCGGATATTTCACCACACTCGCCAACGTAGAATAGGTCATCACGAAACCGCCCTTTCTGCGCCCCCCAAACTGGTGGGTCAGCAAGCGAAGGGTATTGGCATTCCCATCAAAATGTATGAAGTCCAACCACTGGGCGTGCGTCAGGCGGTCGCCATCAGGCGCCACATAGTTGTTGAAGCGCTTACCATTTCCTTCGGCAAAGAAACTACGGATGGCACGCTCCCCTGAATGTCCAAAGGGAGGATTCCCCATGTCGTGAGCACGGCATGCCGCTGAGACGATTCCCCCGATAGAAGCCAAAGGCACCTCACGCAACTCGGGATGGCGCGCTAAAAGCTCTGCCGCGACGTCAGTTCCCAACGACCTGCCCACACTTGCCACTTCAAGGCTGTGGGTAAGGCGGTTGTGCACGAAGATGCTACCCGGAAGGGGGAACACCTGCGTCTTATTCTGCATCCTACGAAAGGCGGGCGAGAATATCAAGCGGTCGTAATCCCTAAGGAATTCTGAGCGTCGCTCTGAAAGCGCTTTGTGGCTGTCTTCTTTACCAAAGCGCTTGTGAGAAAGTAGTGTTTGCCAGTTCATACACGCAAAAGTAGTTAAAAGCAAAGAGTTACCCTCTACTTTCTGAAATAAAAAAACGGGGATAGACTTATTTTTCTTATTTTTGCGGTGAAATATAAGGATAATCCCTGAAAATATTTTGAACCTATGAATATCAGAATCATCAACCGCTCTCATCATCCCCTTCCTGCTTATGCCACTGCGCTGAGTGCTGGCATGGATCTCCGTGCCAATCTTGACACGCCCATCACCTTGCGCCCCTTGGAACGTTGCTTGGTGCCCACAGGGCTTTTCATTGCCCTTCCCCAGGGTTATGAAGCACAGGTGCGCCCCCGTTCGGGGCTCGCACTCAAGAAGGGCATCACCGTACTCAACACTCCTGGCACCATCGACGCTGATTACCGCGGTGAAATCGGGGTTATTCTCGTGAACCTCTCCAACGAAGACTTCGTCATCAACGATGGTGAACGCATTGCCCAAATGGTGGTAACACGCCACGAAACTGTGGAATGGGAAGCGGTGGAAACACTTGACGAAACCGAACGCGGAGCGGGCGGATTCGGACACACGGGAAAGGCATAACTTCATGTCAAAAACTAAAGCCCAGTTATTTTCAACTAACTCCCAATAAAATCAAACTATCTCCCGAATGTTTTTTCGCAAGTCCCATCTTATATTTCCTCTCTGCCTTCTCTTGATTTTGCTCATGAGTTGTGGCACGAGCAAAAAGGCAACTCATGCTGATACTGAGTTGCCCTTTGGGACGATGTTCTTATCCAACAACGGCAACGCAAAGAAAAAGAGCAAGAAGAAGGTAGCTCCCCCACAACGCAAGCAACTTACATCGGCAGAGCGTCACATGTTTAACGTGCTGTTCCACGAAGCGCTGCTTTGCAGTGAGAATAATGAAATTGATGCCCACCGCGTATTGCTGGAACGCGCTTTGGAAATTGACTCTACGGCTTCAGAAGTGCTGTGTCGCTTAGCTCGTGTGAAATACGCTTATGCCAAACGCGAAGACTCCCTCTTACGCAAGGAAGCCTTGCATCACATTGAGCGCGCAGCCCATTATGCTCCTGAAGATTTAGACATTCTGGAAGATTATGCCATAATGCTCCACCACGAAGGGTATGCAGAAAAGGCGCTAAGGTGTTACGAACGCATGGCAAGCCTGAACCCTACCACTTCCGTGCTGCTTAGTTTAGCACAATCCTATACCGAGCAACAGCATTACGCAGAGGCGCTGAACGTTTACAATTATATGGAGCGCCAAAGTGGGCGCAACAAAGCGATTATCCGTGGCAAGTTGATGGTCTACACGCACACGAACGACTCTGTTCGCCTCATTTCCTTCGTTGACTCGCTCATTGCCGACAATCCCAACGTGTATGAGTACCAACTCTTGAAGGGGAACTTCTACGAGCAGTTGTTTAACCGCCCCGACACTGCGCGTGCCATCTATCAGGACGTGTTGCGCCAGTCTCCCCACAATTCGGAAGCGCAATATGCCCTTTTAGATCACTATGCGCAGCAGGAAGACGACGAGAATTTCTTCCGTCAACTTCAAGTCTTTGTCAAAAACAAACATGTTGAAGAGAAGGTTCGCGCAGAAGTGTTGAAGATGTACACGTCCCATTGTGTTCAGAAGCAAGAGGCGAGTTTGCCCAAATTACGTGCGTTCCTCGACACCCTGGAGCATCCTGAAAATGCCACGGGAGAGATTCTGGTGGTTCACACCGCCTTGCTGTGGCAAATGAATGCCGCCCCCGACAGTTTGATGAACCTCATCAACCGCACCTTGCGCTTTCAACCTGAAAATACGTCCATCCGACTTCACGGAGTAAGCCTTTGTTTTAACAACGATCAGGACGATGAAGTCATCCGCCTCTGCGACGAAGGGCAATTCTACGACCCTCAGGAAATCAGATTCTACTACTTCTCGGCTGCATACAAACTTCAGCAGGGCAAAGTGGATGAAACATTAGAAATGCTGGAACGTGGAGAGTCTTACTTCATGGAAAGTGAGGATAAGGAGTTGGCAAGTGAAATTTATGGCATGATGGGTGACCTCTATCACGAACGTGCAGACTTGGAACGCGCCTTTGCTGCCTACGACAATGCTCTTACCTGCAACCCCGACAATGCTTCTGCGCTCAACAACTACGCTTATTTCCTCTCCCTTGATGAGCGCGACCTTCAAAAGGCGATGACCATGGCACACCGTGCCTGCGAACTAACGCCCGACGAAGCGACTTACTTGGACACCTATGCTTGGGTGCTCTATCAATTAGGACAATATACGCAAGCCAAGATTTACATCGACCAAGCCTTAGCTGCCGTGCCAGAGGGTGAAGAGTCCGACACCTACTACAAGCATGCGGGCGACATCTACTGGAAATTGGGCGACCGCAAGAGTGCTCGTAAGTTCTGGAAGCGCGCGGAGGAGATTCAGAAGCAGCAAAAATACCAGGAATAACGCAATTTCAAATTTCCCTTCTGAGTGCCCTAAAACAAATCGGCGCTTAAATCAAACAAATCGGCGCTTAATTTGATTTAACTCCATATTAGTTTTCACAATCTCGCATATACCGTTTACGACCTCCCTGGCGATACTTCTGCAAGCGCTGATTGGAACCACAAACCTACGAATATGACACACTGTAAATACCTCATCCCCCTCCTTTTCCTTGGGATGCTCCTCCTCACGGGCTGTAAGTCCTCGTCAATGCTGACCAGCAAGGAATCTCCCCTTAGTTCAGCAGCTTACGTACAGGCACTTGCCACTAAAAACGTGCCCTCACAGGTGATTTCCGCAAAGACGGATGTAGAACTCACCTTAGACGGCAAGCAAGTGTCGGTCAACGGCAGTTTGAAAATGAAGCGTGACGCGCTCATCCAACTGTCATTTACCTTCCTTGGTTTTGAGGTGGGCAGAGTGGAATTTACCCCCACAGAAGTGCTACTCGTTGACCGCGCCAACAAACGCTATGTGCGTGGCAACTACAATGATGTGAGCGTACTCAAAGAGGCGAACCTCAACTTCACTACCTTGCAAGCCCTTTTCTGGAATGAGCTTTTCATTCCAGGCACTACTGATGTGGCAGCACATTATGGTGATTTCAAGGTCAAGCGCGAAGGTGGCGAAACCGTATTCACACTTAGCGAAACGCCTGTTGTGAATTATGAATTCCGCACCGAAACGGCTCTGCGCCAACTCACGCGCACCAGTGTCCAACCTAAAAACAGCAAGGATTACGTTTATTGCTCGTACGATAATTTTACAACCCTCGACAACGTATCCTTCCCACAGTTAATCAGCTTTGGCATCAGCGGACGCGACAACTTAGGCATGACACTCGCCCTTTCACGCATTGACACCCAAGCTGCTGCCCCCACTCCCACTACGCTTTCGTCGCGCTACAACGCTGTGGCGGCAAAAGACATTCTTAATCTCATCTCCAAACTCTTAGGCAACTAATCCGCCCGCAATTCACACTCTGGAATGAAGCATATCCTGATTCTCCTCGCCTTCTGCAGGTCGCTCGTCCTTTCGGCACAAGTCACTACGGCAGAGATTGAAAATCTAAAGAAGGAAGAGCAGTCCCTAAAGTCGCAAATTGCCAACAACGAGAAGCTCCTCAAGGTGGCAAAGAATGACGTGAAGTCGCAACTCAACAACTTAATGCTCATCAACGCACAGCTTGGTGAGCAGCAGCGCTATGTGCAAGGCATTGAGCGCGACGTGAAGCGCCTGAAGCGTGACATTCGCCTTTTGGAACAAGAATTGGCACGCTTGATGGCTGACCTTGCCCAATGTAAGTCACAGTATCAGCGCGCCATCCTTTACATGCACCGCAATCGCATTACGCAGGAGAAGTGGCTCTTTGTCTTCTCAGCCGAAGACTACCGCACGATGTACCGCCGCCTGCGCTATGTGACGGAGTTCTCAAAGTACCAGCGTGCGCAGGGACTTATCATCCAGGAAAAGGAAGAGAAGGTGCGCAAGCAGCAGGAGGAACTCAACTCCAAGAAGCAAAAACAGGAACAACTCCGGGAGGAAGGTAGCTCCCAGCAAAATAAAATGGAGGAGACCAAAAAGGACCTTCAGGCTGTGTTGAACAAGCTCAAGAAGCGCCAGATGCAACTCTCCTCAACGCTTTACCAGCAACGCAAAAAGGCAAACGACCTGC
>JAGBYW010000184.1 GCA_017628555.1 Bacteroidaceae bacterium
CCTTTAACCTCTCCTCCTCCCCCAATTTGCATATATTATTTTTTTTTTCGTACCTTTGCCCCCAAATCGCGATATTATTGTTATTACATTGTTTTTAATGTTGATTTAAATCCTCCCCCCTCGTGCATTTGTCGTCTTCAAATATCACCATTGTTGTTCCTCGCCGTGGCATCAACGACGAAGGCCTGGGCAAGAAGCATGCCCTCCACCGTCTCGTCTCCGCTGCCACGACCGACTACGTCTGGCTCCAAGACGACGACATCCTGCTTCCTCCTGCTGCATTTACGGAAGATTCAGCGACGAGCGTGCGAAGGAGCGATGGCAATATAATTAGCAACGTTGAGAATAAGATTAATTTAGATTTCTTGCCCGAAGGGCATAGGAGTTCTTCTCCCGACCTACTCATCCTCCCTCTCCGCATGCAATCTGAGCACGCACATCCCTCCCTGCTCGAGCGCTTGCAGATAGCCGAATACGCTGCCATCCAGCAGCTCACCATCCAATCCGCTCAAAAGGGCAAAGCTGTCCTCTGCAGCGGTGCCAACCTCATCGTTCGTCGCTCTCGTTGGCTCGAGTCGTACCCCGATCTCCATCCCGAGATTCCTAGTGGCGACGATATGTTCTTGCTCGAATCCTTCAAGCGCCGTGGCCTCAAGATCGCCGTCCTTGACGACCCACAGTTCACTGCCATCGTCCGCCCACAAACCTCTTGGTCGTCCTTTTTCAAACAGCGCATGCGTTGGGCGGGCAAAGCACCTAAATACACCGACCCCGACATCCTCCGTTGTGGCGCTATGGTCTTGCTGCTCAATCTCTTGCAGATCATCTGCCCTTTGGTTCTTCTTGTCAAGTTCCCTTTGGAGTTCCGCCTCATCCGCCAGCGCGATGCATCTGTGCGTTTCTCCACCGCGCTTCTCTTGGAGCTTCTTTATCCTTTCTACATGCTCCTCTCCCTCCTCGGCGGCCTCTTCCGCATCCGTAGGTGGTAAGTTCTAAATGGTTTGATACGCAAAAATCCTTTCATCCACGGCTACAATGGTAGCCCCTTTGACTTTTTTTATAAGTTTTATGAGTAAACCTATTTCAGTATAAGACACTATGAGCACAACTGAATTATTACAAAAGACATATTTACGCAATGCGTAAGGATTTCCACGGACTTTTTATCCGCCTCTTAGATTTGTCCGCAAAAAGTCCGTGGAAAATAGTAACAAGATCGTAAGTTGCTTATTATCAATGCTTGCTTACATTTTTTCTTTAAAATGAATTTTAAGAATTTAGGGAATTTAGGGAACTTTTAAAATTCATCAAATTCCTTAAATTCCCTAAGTTCCCTGCTATTATTTATAAGTATACTCAATCTTGGTTATACCTATCTTCTCCGTTACCATCCCGTTATCACTCCGAGGGGATAAGCATAGGATAAGCAAGGGATATGCATCACACAGTGAAGGTAGCTTACGAACCCGTAATAAACCCGTAAGTGATAGTATGAACTATGAGTTAGTAAGTGATGAATAAAATGAATGAAGAATTTTCTTTGTTTTGCTTGCACATATGCATTTTTTGTTGTACCTTTGCGGCGCAAAGGTTTCACAAACGAATAATAACTCAAAAAACACAATATCATGAAAAAGATTTTTACACTTTTTGTGGCGGCTGTATGCTGCACTATGGTCTTCGGACAGATTATTTCAGTAACAGATGGTACGTTGGATGATTGGAACAATGTACCGGCTGAGTATTTATTTGAAACCAAACACGCCGAAGGCGCCTCTATGGATGGTTTGAAGAGCGTGAAAGTGTATGTGGACAAGACCTATATCAACTTGCTGGTTGAGGTGAATGATCAGGTGGTAACTGACCGTGAA
>JAGBYW010000185.1 GCA_017628555.1 Bacteroidaceae bacterium
ATAACAACAACTCTTGGTGGCATTATATGTTTAGTAGCAGTACTACTGAATTCCATGATGCGGGAGCTGGAGCCACTTATTATGGTGATAACGCTCAGACGATTTACTACACCTTCGAAGAAGTCGATTACACCTTGAACACTATCAAGATGAATGTTCTTGAAGGTGAGAATCCATTGTTGACAGGCCTTGAAGAAGGTATGTCTATGAGTACGTTCAGTGCGCCTTATCCTACGGTTACTCCTGAGGGTATCACGGCTTATTATGCTGAAACCATTACTGATGACAAAACAGTGGCTACGCTCAAGAAGATGAGAACGGCAATTCCTGCAAATCAGGGTGTGGTGCTCGTTGGTGAAGTCGGAAAGTCTGGTAATTTCAAGATGCTTCCTGCTGCTGGTGAAGACGTGCCCGCTGACCTTGACAATCGCTTAAGTGCTACTAGTGATAAGTCGGTAGTGATGAGTCAAGATGGTGTGGATTATATCCTTGGTAAGGGTTCTACTAATGGCGTAGGCTTCTACAAGGCAAAGGCGGGTTCTACGCTTGCTGCTGGTAAGGCATACTTCCACTTCGGAGATCCGGCACAGGTACGCAACTTCGTATTGCGCTTCGGCGGTGAAACGACGGATATTGAAGATGCTGTGCTTGCTCCCGCTACGGACAACGATGCGATTTACGACCTCAGCGGTCGCCGTGTAAACGAGGTGACGAAGGGCGGTATCTACATCAAGAATGGTAAGAAGTTTATCGTGAAGTAACACATGACTCTTTAAAACTGAATGACTTATGAAAAAGATATATGTAACTCCCACTCTTGAAGTGTTTGAATATATTCCCGAAGGACAGTTGCTGACGTCAAGCGATCTGAATGTTGGATTTGGAGGAGATGGCGAAGAACTTGAAGACGGTTGGACCAACAAGCGCGAACCTGAAGCCCCCTGGGGTAAGTCACCTTGGGAATAAGACCAACGAAAATATGTATTGATAAAAAGAGGCGTCACGGTGGTGGCGCCTCTTTTTGTCAGTTAGTAGTGAGGAGAGAGTAATAGGTTGGCGCGGTAGTTTCAGGCCTAACAGGCAAGTAACAGGCCAGGACAGGCCGTAACATGGCTGGCGCGGTGGGGGGGCGAGTGCGGTTGTTGCCCGCATGGTCGTTAAGGCCTGTTACTGCCTGTTATAGCCTGTTAGGCTTGTCATCCTGTTAAGGCTCGTTAAGGCTTGTTGCTGCCCATTACCGCCCATTACTGCCCACAATCCCTACAATTTTCAGAAAAATTTCCGCCCAAAACTAAAAATCTATCCTCTTTGTTTGACGTTCTCCCTAAAACCCTGTACATTTGCTTAGTAACCTTAAATGAATTTAGGCTTATGAGTGAAACGAAGTTTCTGCCTCAGAAGGGGAATTACCAGGATTTGTTGTGCTTCAAGAAATCGGTGTGCGTGTTTGATGTGACGTACTACTTTGCGCATCGTTACTTGGCGAAGGGCGACCGCACGATAGACCAAATGGTGCAGGCAGCTCGCTCTTGCAAGCAGAATATTGCGGAGGGCGTTGCAGCTTCTACGACGTCGGCAGAAACAGAACTCAAATTGCTGAATGTGGCAAAAGCAAGTTTGCAGGAACTCCTCGAAGATTTTAAGGATTACCTGCGCGTCAGAGAGTTGGTGCAGTGGGACGTTAAAAGCGAGAAGCACCAACAAACGCGCCGTGTATGTAAACAGCACAACGAGCCCGACTTCTATGTTCAAGCAGCAAAGGAGCGCTCCGATGAAACTATCGCCAACATCGCTATTATCCTTATTCACCAAACCGACTACCTCCTCCGCCTCTATTTCGATAGTCGCAAGCAGGCGTTTGTGGAGGAAGGTGGAATTCGGGAAGCGATGACACGAGAGCGGTTGAAGTGGAGGCAAGTTCAGGGAGGAGGAAGGAGGGAGTAGTGGGCTGGCGCGGTAGTTCATGCCTAACAGGCAGGGGCAGGCAGGGACAGGCCTTAACATGGGCTGGCGCGGTGGTGACTCAATCGAAGTTGCTGTCCCGCATGGTTGTTAAGGCCTGTTACTGCCTATTGTGGCTTGCCTCCTGTTGCTGCCTGTTGGGCTCGGTCGCCTGTTATTTTCTAAAAAATTTGCTTTTCTAAAAAATCTATATTATCTTTGCCACGATAACCAAAGTATAACCCACATGGACGACTATTACGCGGAAAATTATTGCGATTGATAGGCGGGCTGGTATTGCGAGAGGCTTTCCCCCGTCGTAACGATTTCTTTACTTTCTTGAAAGGTCACGCGATACCTTACTCATGCGAACTTACTGGAATTTTAATAAAGCGCTGCGCACGCTGGAAGAGTGGCAGCCCGACTGCTGGGTGCAGGTGACTTGTCCCACACCCGATGATGAAGAGTTCCTCGTGAATGAACTCAATGTACCTTCCTATTTCCTTGACGACATTCGAGATAAAGACGAGCGCTCGCGTTTTGAATACGACGAGGGCTGGCAACTTATTATCCTTCGTATTCCCTATGTGAAGGAGGTGCGCTCGCGTACGCCCCACACGACGATTCCCTTGGGTATCATCTTGAAGAAGGGCGTGTGCGTAACGGTGTGTAACCACGAGACGAACATGATGATCGACTTTGTGAGTTACCAGCAGAAGCGCAATATGGGATTTACCGACTCCGTAGACTTGGTGTTCCGCCTGTTCCTTTCGAGCGCCGTGTGGTACTTGAAGCGCCTGAAGCAAATCAATGTGCTCATCGAAGAAGCGAAGCAGAACTTGGACCGCGCAATTGATAACGAGGACTTGATCAGTCTTTCACGCTTGCAGGACAGTTTGACGTACTTCATCACCTCCATCCGTGGTAATGAAACGTTGCTCTCGAAGCTGAAGTTCAAACTCCCCGTCGATGAGCTTGACGCCGACCTTATTGAAGACGTGACGATTGAGATGAACCAGGCGCGTGAGACGACAAACATCTACGCCCACATCCTCGACTCGACGATGGAGACCTACGCCTCTATTATCAATAACAACATGGCGAGCGTCATGAAGCAGATGACCTCTGTGTCCATCATCTTGATGTTCCCCACGCTCATCGCCAGCATCTTCGGGATGAACTTGATTAACGGCATGGAAACCAGTTGGTGGGGTTTCCCCTTGGTAATCGTTTCCTCCATCGTAGTCACTGCCACCTTCTATTGGTTGTTTAGACGGAGGAGCTGGGTGTGATAAGAGTAAAGATAAAAGAGTAAAGAGTAAAGATGGGCATCCGCAACTTATACTCCGCAGGGCATCTTTACTCTTTTATCTTTTATCTTTACTCTCTTTTCCCTTGCTCATGTCAAGGGAAAAGCGTAACTTTGCACCCGAAATCAGAATGTGGAGAGATTTGGCTGCTTGCAACCACTATAAAAAATGCTAAAATAGAGGGACGGCTTAGAACAGCGCCTCGGTATTGGAGCCTATAGTGCAGGAAGGACCTGCGTTGCTCTACATTCTGCTTTCGCGTAATACGGCGCGATGGGCAGATTTTTTTTGTGCTGGAGTTTTCAAGCTTAACAGGCAATGACAGAAGTCAAGTCCAACAGGCCTAATAGGATTTCAAGCCACAACAGGCGATAACAAGCCCTAACAGGCCTCAACAACCATGCGGGACAGCAACTTCGATTGAGTCACCCTCCGCGCCAGCCCTGTTAAGGCCTGTCCCTGCCTGTTACTGCTTGTTAGGCCTGAAACTACCGCGCCAGCCCACTACTACTTACTACTTACTACTTACTACCTACTCACCCCTTATAACCTAAAAACCTCATTATATATGTCTTATCTTTTTACTTCAGAATCTGTATCGGAAGGACATCCCGATAAAGTAGCAGACCAGATTAGTGATGCCGTTCTTGACGAACTTCTTGCGTATGACCCCACCTCAAAGGTGGCTTGTGAAACCTTGGTGACTACGGGTCAGGTAGTCGTTGCCGGCGAAGTGAAGTCGGAAGGTTATGCTGACCTTCAGACGATTGTGCGCCGCACTATCAAGCGCATTGGTTACACAAAGGCGGAATATAAGTTTGATGCCGAAAGCTGCGGTATCCTTTCTGCCATCCACGAACAGAGTGCCGACATCAACCGCGGTGTGGAACGTGAAGACCCCATGAATCAGGGTGCGGGCGACCAGGGTATGATGTTTGGTTAT
>JAGBYW010000186.1 GCA_017628555.1 Bacteroidaceae bacterium
AAAATACATTACTAATAATTTTAGGGGTGTTTAAGTTATTGGAAATCAGTTGTGAAGTTAGTCTTCTTCGTTGAGCAATCCTATTTCCTTCCATTGAGCAAGAAGAGCACGAGTGTCTTCAAGCGCTTGGGGGTATTCTACTTCGTATTCTTCCGTGAGGAGAGTAGCGAGTGACTCGGGGGTGAAGGATGTTTCGATGGCCTTTTCCCACAGGAAGGCTGCGGTGGGGTTGAGGTTTACCATCTTTGAGAAATTGATGTTTTCAATGCCTTCTGCTATCAATACTTTTTCTCCACATACTTCGTGGAGTGCAAATCCAGGTTTAAGTTTCATAAGTTTAGAAAATTCTTCTGTAAATAGCTAATATATATCTTCTAAAAGGAGAGAGTGCTAACCAAATTTTAGAGTATGTTTTCCACTTCCATCCATCTGCGGCATCTGGCTTTTGGCGCCCCTTTCGGTAGAAGTGGGTAACAATACCTATCACATCTTCAGTTGTGCAAGTCTCTATGCCTTTCACATTCCCATCGCCTTTAAGCACAAGTTGGTCACCCGTTCGCTTGATAATGCGGTGGAGCACATAGTGTCGCGGTGTGTCTTCTGCCAGTACGACGTCGCCAGGGCGCAGTTGTGCTCGGTTGGGGGCTTTGAGGGTTACGAGGTCTCGCCCGTTGTCAAGGAAGATGCGCATGGAGTATCCCTTGACACGTATAGTGGCGGTGGCGCCTCGGTCGAGTAGTTCCTTAATCTTTGGGATGAGGATGTCGTTGGGGATTTCAATTTTCTTCATGTGTGGGGCATAATGCTGCATGACTCATTTGCGCGGCTTCGGCGTTGGGCAGGTTTTTGAGGTACCATACAGGCACGCGTTCTACCACCCTTCCCGTTGTAGCACAGATGCGCTGGTAAGAAGGTTTGTCCCATACCATTGTTGAGCATGATGATAGTACGGCGGCAAAGGCGTGTACAGGGTGGAGGCGTGAGATTTCATTCTTAGGTGCTTGTTCCAAGCGTAAGAACCCACCAGCTAAGCGGCGTAGGGGGCGGTAGCAAGGTGTCTTGCCACTCCAGGGTGTGCCGTATACATATACCTTTCCGTCGGGGAGGATGCGGAGTGCGGGATTGTCGTCATTGAGCAAATCTGCTCCCTCAAAGTTGTTGAGCCACAGCTTACAATGGGTGCTCTTACCAGTTCCGCTTTTTCCCAGGAACAGGAAACCTTTGTCGTCAATCATGGGTACGGAGGCGTGGATGAGCAAGATGTTGTGATAGGCGCCACTAAAAGCGAAGCATATCATTATGGCGTTGTTGAGTCCAAATTTTCTTGTCTGTTCATCCCCAAGTAGCGTAGCCTGACACTCTGTGAAGTCGGCATTGGTGTGCAGGATGCACGAAAGATTGCCTTCGGGAGATGAAATATGTATGGCATAACCACCATTGGGGAGTTTATAGATGCCGTGGTTTGCTCCTCCGCAATCAAATTGTCCTAACTCTTCGCCCTCAAGGGTGGGGGAGCAAAGCGCCTTACCCACTTTGAGCGTAAAGATGAAGGGGGAGTCGGGAGTCTCCTTGAGATAAAAAGCAGGAAAAGAGGGCAACAGGTGTCTGTCGTCCTCTTCGTCTATGAATTCAATGTGGAAGCAAGCGTCTGCCACACGGAAGTTTAATTTGTCCATTCTATAAAATGCGAGAGTTACTTGATGGGCTCAAATTTAAAGTCGCTGTAATTTACTTCTACGATTTGCTTGCGCTGTTCGTATTTAGCAACGCGACGCGCTCTAAGGTAACGCTTTTCTAATTTGGAGCGACTCTTGTCAAAATACACTACCGTAGTTACATAGGGGTAACCGTAATATTGCTGAATGTGGTTGCTGAATTGCTTACCGTAGTCAGCTCTGTAGTTTAGGAAATCGTGTTTGCCAATTTGGGCTTCGGGGATTGCTTGTATGGCGCTCAAGTAAACCACACTATCTTTCAGACTTGTGGTGTAAGCAAATCCGTAGATAGGTTTTTGAGCATACGAAGCGAGGCATATTCCTGAAACTACAAGGAGTAGTATTTTCTTGATAAAAGTCATGGTGAAGTGGGGGTATAAAGAGTTGAGAAACCGAATACTGACTTGAAGCGTCTGAGTCGAGTGGGGAGCATTTGCACCCGCCTTCCTCTCGCTTCAGGTATTCGATTTGCAAAATTACACTTTTTCTTTCACACCTCGATTAGTATCGCCACGAAAGTTTAAACTAACTTTGTCCAATGCCTCAAATATAACTTCTCAACAGCTCTCTTGATTGGGGTAACTGTAAGGTCTTTATCGCCTTTTCTTTGAGTTGGCGTACGCGTTCTTTTGAGAGTCCGATGCGTTGTGCTATTTCATCCAAAGTGCGTTCAGGTTCTGCAATGCCAAACGACATTTTTAGGATTTTTTGCTCTCTTTCGGGGAGGTGTGAAAGTGCGATTCCGAGTTGTGTACTTAGGGATTGCGACTCCAACTCTTTGTCCGTCGTAGTGTCATTCGTTGTGATAAGGTCGATGATGGCGGTGTCGTCATTTTCAGAAATGGGAGCGTCCATGCTAATGGGGCGGTAAGACGTGTCGAGTGCGACAATTACCTTTTCTTCCTCGATGTCAAGCGCTACGGAGATTTCTTTTGCCTCAGGTTCACGCTGATACGTTTGCATGAATGTATTGCGGTACTTTCTGATTTTGCTAATCAACCCCTCTTGATTACTGGGGAGTCGCACCAACCTACTTTTCTCTGTAATAGCTTGCAAAATGCTTTGGCGAATCCACCAAACGGCATAGGATATAAACTTGAAACCGCGTGTGGGGTCAAAGCGTTGTGCGGCTTTAATAAGCCCTACGTTACCCTCATTGATAATGTCAATAAGTCCAAGCCCTTTGCTTTGGTATTGTTTTGCCACACTCACAACGAAACGCAAGTTGGCACGCACCAGGCGTGTGAGCGCCGCGTGGTCACCTCGCTGTATCTTCATTGAGAGTTCAACCTCCTCCTCTGGAGAAATCATTTCAGCTCTGCCGATGTCTTGAAGGTACCTTTCAAGCGCTTCACCTTCGCGATTGGTGATACTCGGCGCAATTTTGAGTTGATACATCTTTTGTATTAGATTGTTAAAGGTTGCGCCAAAGATAATTATTATTACGCAACGGGCAAAATTTTTTAGCGCTTTTATATCTATTTAACGAAAGTCATGGGCATGGGGCATTGAGAAAGGTTGAGCTGATTTTGGGATTGAGAATATGCATTATGTCCCTGCGATTATTTGAATATTTATGCATCACGCTGGTGTCAATATAGAGTTGCTAAAAATTAAGTCTATTGTAGTGAAAATTATTAGTAACTTATTTTAAATTGTTAGTAACTTATTTTGAAATATATTACTAATAATTTTGGGTGTTTTAACCTATTGATTATTAAAGTGTTATAAAGTAGTGTTTTGGGGGTGTGATGCCCCGATGTTTTGATGAATTATTATACAAAAATAGCGAGCAGAGTTGCCCGTAGGCTCCTTTGCTCGCTACATTATGAGGTCGGATTACGATGTTATGCTTGCGCTTTAATCTGCTCGCGTGCCTGCTTGAGCAAGTCGCTGGCGAAGACGAAGTCAATGAGTTGTTGGTTGTCGGCATTGACCACTTGGGTGTTTGTGCCTTCCCAACAATTTTTACCTTCGTTGATATAAATAATGTGTTCACCTATACCCATCACGGAGTTCATATCGTGGGTGTTGATAATCGTGGTGGTGTTAAATTCTCGAGTGATGTCGCTGATAAGTGCATCGATTACGAGAGACGTTTTAGGGTCAAGTCCTGAATTGGGTTCGTCACAAAAGAGGTAGCGAGGGTTTAGCGCTATGGCACGCGCTATGGCTACGCGCTTTTGCATACCTCCTGAGAGTTCACCAGGGTATTTGCGCTCGGCATCCAGCAAGTTTACATGGTCAAGACAGAAGCGCGCACGGCGCATGCGCTCCTTTACACTATCGTTTGAAAACATGTCGAGGGGGAACATGACATTCTCTAATACAGAGAGGGAGTCAAACAGGGCGGCGCTTTGGAAAATCATGCCCATCTCACGACGCAGGGCAGCTCGCTCTTGCTTGTTCATCTGGAGTAGGTCGCGACCGTCATAAATAACGGTGCCCTCTGTGGGGCGAAGTAATCCTACAAGACATTTCATCAATACCGTTTTTCCCGAACCACTTTGCCCAATAATCAGGTTGGTCTTACCGTTATCAAAGGTGGTGTTAATGCCCTGAAGCACTTGCTTGTTGTCAAATGACTTATGGAGGTTGGTTACTTCAATCATCTTGAGTGCAGTAGGTTAGGAGAGGAGGTTGGTTAAAAATAAGTCGGAGAAAAGGATTAGCATCGAGCTGGTTACAACCGCCGTGGTAGAGGCTTTACCGACTTCAACGCTGCCGCCTTCTACGGTGTATCCGCAATATGCACTTACGCTGCTGATGATAAAGGCAAAGAAGAAGCTTTTGATAATGCCCATCCAGAAGAACCATTGCGTAAATTCGTATTGCAATCCGGCGGTGAGGTCGGCAGGTGTGAGGATGTGGGCAATGTAAGCCGTGGCGTAGGCACCAATGATGCCGCTAAACGTACTGAAGATAACGAGTAGGGGAATCATTGTGAGAAGCCCCATAATCTTGGGGAGTATCAGAAATGAAGCAGAGTTTACGCCCATAATTTCAAGCGCGTCAATCTGTTGCGAAGTGCGCATGGTGCCTAATTCTGAGGCGATATTCGACCCTACTTTACCTGCCAAGATTAAACACATGATTGAGCTGGAGAACTCAAGCAACATGATTTCTCGGGTAGTGTAACCCGAAACCCACACGGGCATCCAGGGAGATTGGATGTTGAGCTTGATTTGTATGCAAATTACTGCACCGATAAAAAATGAGATGAGCAACACGATGCCGATAGAGTCAACGCCGAGTTGTTCCATTTCCTTGACATACTGCTTGAAAAACATGCGCATACGCTCAGGGCGTGAGAAGGTGCGCGCCATGAGTTGCAGGTATTTTCCGAGTGATGCAAAATATTTGGTTATCATGCTTTCAAAATGTTGGTTGTAAAAAGACGCGGCAAAGGTACGACTTTTTTTGCAACTGCTACTCACAAAGGTGTGTAAAAAGGATGGGGCAGATTTTGCTTAATATGTGGTAAAATAGGTTGCTACTCGTTGCGAATGAGTGTCTGAACATACACATTTTGCGAAATCGTTGTTGCAAATTTTTCTGTTTACATAAATATACGTATCTTTGCACGGATTATGGCAACTATAATAGAGAGAGTAGGCGGGATGTGATGTTGTGGCGAATACTTTTTCTCGTAAAATCTGTCTGTTTAAATTTTATACCTTCCTAAGTGCTTTCTGTAGAATCCCTTTCTGTTGAATTTTCCGCGCGTCCGTTGTTTAGCGACGCGTCATTTGTCGTGAATGCAAAAGACCGCATTGCTCTTGTCGGTAAGAATGGAGCTGGTAAGTCAACGATGCTCAAAATTTTGGCAGGGTTGCAACAACCCACCTCGGGCAATGTGGCGATACAGCGTAATATTGCCGTGGGCTATTTGCCTCAGGTAATGATTCTGACAGATGAATGTACGGTGTTGGAAGAGACGGAGAAAGCGTTTAGTCATGTGCATGAGTTGCAGGCAGAGATAGAGCAACTTAATAACGAACTCTCGGAGCGCACGGATTATGAAAGTGCGGAATACATGGAGCTCGTGGAAATCTTTACCCATAAGTCAGAGCTCTATCAGATGATTGGTGGCATGAATTATCGTGCAGAGATGGAGCGCACCTTACAAGGGTTGGGATTTTCAACGTCCGATTTTTCTCGCCCCACAAAAGAATTTTCCGGAGGGTGGCGCATGCGCATCGAGTTGGCAAAACTCTTGTTGCAACGCCCTGAAGTGTTGTTGCTTGACGAACCTACCAACCACTTGGATATTGAAAGTATCCGTTGGTTAGAACAATTTTTGCAACGCTCATCAGGTGCTGTGATATTGGTGAGTCACGACCGTGCATTTATAAATAATGTGACCAATCGCACGTTAGAAATTTCGTGCGGAAAGATTGTTGATTACAAGGTTTCCTACGACGAGTTTGTTAAATTAAGGGCAGAGCGTCGTGAGCAACAACTTCGTGCTTACGAAAATCAGCAAAAGGAAATTGCGGATATTAAAGATTTTATTGAGCGCTTCCGTTATAAGGCAACTAAGGCGGTGCAGGTGCAAAGTCGTATCAAGCAGTTAGAGCGTATTGTGCCTATTGAGGTGGACGAGGTGGACAATTCTTCGCTTCACCTTAAATTTCCGCCCTGTATGCGTAGTGGGGATTACCCCGTTATTTGTGAAGATGTGCGCAAGGATTATGGTGAGCATACCGTATTTAGCAAGGTAAATTTAACCATCAAGCGTGGCGAAAAAGTAGCCTTTGTGGGAAAGAATGGTGAGGGAAAATCTACACTCGTAAAGTGTATCATGCAAGAAATTCCTTACGGGGGTACCTTGAAGATTGGGCATAATGTAAGCGTCGGTTACTATGCTCAAAATCAGGCACAACTTTTGGATGAAAATCTCACCGTTTTTGAAACCGTTGACTATGTGGCAAAGGGTGATGTGCGCCTAAAGATACGTGACATCCTTGGTGCCTTTATGTTTGGCGGAGAGGCGGCTGATAAGAAGGTTAAAGTGCTTTCGGGCGGTGAGCGTAGCAGGTTGGCAATGATAAAGTTGTTGCTTGAACCGGTAAACTTCCTCATTCTTGACGAACCTACAAACCACCTTGACCTACGCACGAAAGATGTGCTTAAAGAGGCAATCCTTGCCTTTGACGGCACGGTAGTAGTGGTGAGTCACGACCGAGAATTTCTTGATGGTCTTGTTTCCAAAGTGTACGAATTTGCTAATGGTGGCGTTCGTGAATATTTGGGTGGCATCTATGATTTCTTGAAGAAGAAAGACATGGATTCTTTAGAAAATATTTCTACCGTATTGTCGAAGCAGCAAACAAAGTCCTCAACACCCGTCGTTGAAACTGCTTCGGAAGGTAAACTCTCGTATGAGCAACAGAAGGAGCGCGCCAAGTTGGCAAAGAAGGCAGAGAAGCGTGTACTGGAGGCAGAGGCAGCGATTGAGAAAATAGAATCAGATATTGCCGCCGTAGAACAGCAATTAGCGACACCAGAAGGCGCGACTTCGATGCCACTATTTGAGCAACATGCCGCACTGAAGAAGCAACTTGATAAGGCTGTTGAAGAGTGGGAACTCGCCATGGAGGCTTACTCGGAATTTAGTTGATGCGTCACAGATATTTATAAAATCCATAAAACATTCTATGGTTTACACAAACCTACCACTAACATATCTTCCCTTTGTCTCTAATGAAAAGGCGCCAGAAGATGCGTTGCGCATCCTCTTTCTCAACATCATGCCTATGAAGCAAGTGACAGAGGAAGATTTTTGTCGCTCGCTAAACATTGAGGGCATGAATGTGGAGTTATTGCCAATGAAGATTGCTGGGCAGACGTATAAAACGACGCCTCAAGAATATGTTGATACGTATTACTTGGATTTTGAGCATTATAAGAGTGGCAATTATGATGGTTTTATTCTCACGGGAGCGCCTTTAGAGCACATGGAGTTTGAGGATGTCAGGTATTGGTCGCAACTTACAGAAATCCTCACATGGGCAACGACGCATGTTTCATCCTCGCTCTACATCTGTTGGGGAGCGCAAGCTGCTATGTATCATCATTTTGGTATTCCCAAATATGAGTTGCCCGAAAAGTGTTTTGGGATTTATTCACACCAAACTTTGGTGGAGCATCCTTTGCGTGAAGGTATGCACCCCACATTTATGATGCCCAATAGCCGTCATACGGAAGTGCATCGTGAAGATTTCCCTGACGCTTGTCAAATTATTGCCGACAGCACAGAAACTGGGGTGGGGATTATGCTCTCAAATGAAGGGCGAGAGATATATGTGGTAGGTCACTTAGAATACGAACCCAACACGCTTCACAACGAGTATTTGCGCGACGTAGAGAAAGGGTTGGACATTAAAGCCCCTCAATATTATTACCTCCATAATAACCCCAATGAGGGAGTAGATTACACTTGGGAGCAATCTTGTTCACAATTCTTCGGTAATTGGTTGAGACTTTGCCGTGCGCGTTCGGCTAAAAGTAAGTGCTAACTTTTGATCTGGGGAAACACTTGTTAGAAACGATTTTAAGCAGCACTATTCGCTTTTACACTTGTTTTGCGACGGGTGTAAGGGCGTTTTTTTGTATTTATTGCTCAAATAAATTGCTTGTGAGGGTGAAAAAATAATAGTAATACTTGTTCAATCAGAAATATAGTTGTAATTTTGCACCGCTTTTTGCGGACATGTGTAATGTTTAGCAGAGCAGATTATTAACACATTTAATTATTAACAAACGTATGATGAATCAGTACGAGACCGTTTTCATCCTTACTCCCGTTTTGTCTGACGTACAGGCAAAGGAAGCGGTCGAAAAGTTCAAGGGTATTCTCGCAGAACAAGGTGCAGAGATTATCAATGAAGAAACTTGGGGCATGAAGAAGCTTGCTTACCCCATCCAGAAGAAGTCTACAGGTTTCTATCAGATGGTAGAATTTAAGGCTGAGCCTACAGTTGTAGACAAGTTAGAAGTTGCTTTCCGTCGTGACGAACGCGTAATGCGTTACCTCACAGTTAAGATGGAAAAGTATGCTGCTGAATACGCAGCTAAGCGTCGTAACAAAAATTCAAACTAAAGGAGGACTAAGCAATGGCACAATCAGAAATCAGATATTTGACTCCCCCCACAGTGGATGTTAAGAAGAAGAAGTATTGCCGTTTCAAGAAGAGCGGTATCAAGTATATCGACTACAAGGATCCTGAATTCCTCAAGAAGTTCTTGAACGAACAGGGTAAGATCCTTCCCCGTCGTATCACTGGTACTTCATTGAAGTTCCAGCGTCGTGTAGCTCAGGCAGTGAAGCGTGCTCGTCACTTGGCGTTGCTTCCTTTCGTAACAGATATGATGAAATAAAAAAGGAGGTATAAGATATGGAACTCATTTTGAAAGAAAACGTTATTGGTTTGGGTTACAAGGACGAAATCGTTACTGTAAAGGACGGTTACGGACGCAACTACCTTATCCCCACTGGCAAGGCTGTTATCGCTTCTGCATCTGCTAAGAAGATGCTCGCAGAAGAACTCAAGCAGCGCGCTCACAAGATTGCACAGATCAAGAAGGAAGCTGAAGAACTCGGCGCTAAGCTTGCTGCTGTTGAAAACATCGTAATCGCAACTAAGGTTAGCGCAACTGGTGCAACTTATGGTAGCATTACTAACCACCACATTGCGGAAGAACTCGCGAAGCTCGGCTTCAGCATCGACCGCAAGGTTATCGTCCTCAAGGACGTTAAGGAAGTAGGTAAATTCACTGCAACTGTTAAGCTTCACAAGGATGTTACTGTTGAACTTCCCTTCGAAGTAGTTGCTGAAGAAGCATAATACTTTCTCTCTCTCAATTTAAAAAGGTTTTTTCTCAATACGGATGCCATACTTCGGGAGAAGTGTGGCATTTTTTCTTTTTGTCTCAAAGGTTAGAAAGCATCTCCTCATCGTCCCTAATGAGGTCAAAGTCCCTGATGCCCTAACCCCTCATAACGAAGCAATATCACCCCCTCATAACTCCAACCCTATGCGCTACCTCATTGCCCTTTCATACGACGGAACAAATTATCATGGTTGGCAAGTGCAACCCCATTCTATCTCTGTACAGCAAAAGGTAAACGAAGCTTTATCCCTTTTGTTGCGTGCGGAAATAGAGGTAACAGGAGCAGGACGCACGGATACAGGAGTGTGTGCTGCCAAGATGTTTGCGCATTTTGATGCTCCAGAAATTGAAGACGTCGTAAAGTTGGCAGACCGTTTAAATCGAGTGCTCCCTCAAGATATTGCCGTGCAATACGTTAAGCAAGTCTCAGAGGATTTTCATGCGCGTTTCAGTGCCACCCACCGCACGTATTATTACTATGTATATACGCGCAAAAATCCCTTCCTGCGCCACTTTGCCACACAATTATATTACGCCCCCGACTATCAACTCATGAATGAGGCGGCAAAACTGCTGCTCGACGTGAGCGACTTTACCAGCTTCTCAAAGCTTCACACGGATGTCAAGACCAACATCTGCAACGTAACGCGCGCCCAATGGGTGCAGATAGAGGGAGATTATTGGCGCTTTGAAATTACCGCCGACCGCTTCCTGCGCAATATGGTGCGCGCCGTGGTTGGCACACTCCTTGAAGTAGGGCGGGGGAGAATGACTATCGAAGCGTTTAAGCAAGTGATAGCCTCTAAAAACAGATGTGCCGCAGGCGATAGTGCGCCAGGTAAAGCCCTGCAAATCGTAGATGTTGGCTACGAAGGGTGGGATATATAATACAAAAAAAGAGTAAAGACAACCCAGCGGGGAAATCTCCGAAAGGTTATCTTTACTCTTTTAATTTTTATCTTCTATTTCGAATTACTTATTCTTAAGCAAGTCGCGGATTTCAGTGAGCAATACTTCTTCCTTAGAAGGTGCGGGAGGAGCGGGAGGAGTTGCAGGCTTCGCTTCTTCTTCCTTCTTCTTAGAAAGCTTCATGATAAGGCGCACCAACATGAACACGCAGAAAGCGATGATGATGAAGTCAAGTGTAGTCTGAAGGAAGTTACCATAGTTGATTGTCACGGGAACAGCTTCCACACCTTCCTTAACGCTCATGGGGTTGATGGGAAGTTCCAACTTCAAATCCTTGAAGTCAACACCGCCGATTAACCAACCGATAGGAGGCATGATAAGGTCATTAACGATAGAAGTGACAATCTTACCGAAAGCACCACCAATGATTACACCGACAGCCATGTCAATGGCATTGCCCTTTACTGCAAAGGCCTTGAATTCCTGTAAAAATGTAGATTTTGCCATAAATAAAAAAAATGTGGTTTGATTTCGGTGCAAAAATAAAAAAAAAATAGTAATTTTGCGGAGTACAAGGTGAGGAATTACCTTCTGTACGCTCAGAAAACTTGAAAAACAGTTATTAACAACCCTTTTATAACTAATTTAAAACAATGATTAAAGTAGGTATTAACGGTTTCGGTCGTATCGGCCGTTTCGTTTTCCGCGCAGCTCAGACTCGCAACGACATTCAGATCGTAGGTATCAATGACCTCTGCCCCGTAGATTACTTGGCATACATGCTCAAGTATGACACAATGCACGGTCAGTTTGAAGGCACTATCGAAGCAGACGTAGAAAAGAGCCAGCTCATCGTAAACGGTAACGTAATCCGCGTAACTGCAGAACGTAACCCCGCTGACCTCAAGTGGAACGAAGTAGAAGCTGAATACGTAGTTGAATCTACAGGTCTCTTCCTTTCTAAGGATAAGGCTCAGGCTCACATCGAAGCTGGTGCAAAGTACGTTGTAATGTCAGCTCCCTCAAAGGACGACACTCCCATGTTCGTATGCGGTGTAAACCTCGACAAGTACGAAAAGGGCACTCAGTTCGTTTCTAACGCTTCTTGTACTACAAACTGCTTGGCTCCCATCGCTAAGGTTCTTAACGACAAGTGGGGTATCGTAGACGGTTTGATGACTACAGTTCACTCTACAACTGCTACTCAGAAGACAGTTGACGGTCCTTCTCTCAAGGACTGGCGTGGTGGCCGCGCTGCTGCTGGCAACATCATCCCCTCTTCTACAGGTGCTGCTAAGGCTGTAGGTAAGGTTATCCCCGAACTCAACAAGAAGCTCACTGGTATGGCATTCCGCGTACCCACTCTCGACGTTTCTGTAGTTGACCTCACAGTTAACCTCGCTAAGCCCGCTACTTACGAAGAAATTTGCGCAGCAATGGACGAAGCTTCTAAGGGCGAACTCGCTGGCGTACTCGGTTACACTAACGAAGAAGTAGTTTCTGCTGACTTCCTCGGTGACGTTCGCACTTCTATCTTCGACGCTAAGGCTGGTATCCAGCTCACTGACACATTCGTGAAGGTAGTTTCTTGGTACGATAACGAAATCGGTTACTCTAACAAGGTTCTCGATCTCATCGCTCACATGAAGAAGGTTAACGGTTAATCCATTTTAACCCCTCATACAGAGAGGATGTAGTAAACACGCTACATCCTCTCTTTTTTTGGTAATGATATAGCAGTTGCCCCCAATATAATAATCATACCCCCTCCCCGCCCAAGGGCGGTACTCCCCCTATCTTAAGGGGAGAGCGCCATTCGGAGTGCCCCTACAATTATTCACCGAGTAAATGTGCGATGTTTTAAACCAATCGAGTTGTTTTAACGGGAGTTTCAAACCATTCTCTCCCCTTAAGATAGGGGGAGTACCGCCTTTGGCGGGGAGGGGGTATGATAATCTTTACGGGGCAACTCCTATATTATAACCATTTTTTCATACCATCACTCCTGAACGCGCGAAAGCTTCACATTCGGATTCTCAAGCGAAAGCTCAAAGCGGAGCTTGCTCGAGGGCATGAAGCGCACCTTGAGTCCACGGAGGTTTTCAGGCGAAAACTCTTCCTCCGTAGCAGTGCCCGATGAGGAAAGACGAGCGTGAAACGAACCAAGGTCGCCCAGGCGCACCGAGTTCCCATTTCTGAGGTGCTTAAAGGTGACCTCCTCGAGGGCAGAGATAACCGCCTTGATGTCGTGCGCCGTCACGGTACACTTACCGCTGATTTCCTCAGCAATTTCGTCAAGACCAATAGGGTTCACAGGCACGCCCGTAGCGTGATACAAATATTCCTTAGTAACAGGATTTTTACGAGAAATAAGGGTGTACTTAATCATAGTTTTTTAGGTTTTAGGTTTTTAGGTTTTAAGGGGTGAAATTAGTTAGTAGTGAGGAGAGAGGAGAGAAATCAGTTAGTAGTGAGGAGTGAGTAGAGAGTAGTCCGTGCGGCGTAAAACCACGATGGTGTCTCAATGAATATCCGTACCGCATGGTCGCTACTTACTAAACTAATTGGGAGTTAGTTGAAAATAAGAGGGAGATAATTTTAAGTAGTAGGGGGTAAGTCGGTAGTAAGTAGGAGGTAGGAGTCCATGCGGGGTGTTTAATCCACATGGCGCTCTCCCCCTGTTTATAGGGGGAGGGGACCGCCTCGGCGGTGAGGGGGTGCTAAAGAGCTAATCGTTAATTGTTTTTACCGTTCGGCGTGTATTCTGCACCCCATCACCACTTCGTGGTCCCCTTCCCATAAAAACTGGGGACGAGCGCCGTCCGGTTTTTTATCCCCATGCGGTGAGCGCATCCCGCAAGGTAGTTGTACTCTGTACTCTTGTTACAGGCACGACTGCACCCCAAAAGTAGTGGCGATTGCGGTAAGCACGGTGATGACGATTTGCAGGATTTGTTTCCAGATAGGTGATTTGTTTTCCATAAATATTAAGGTTATTAGGTTGTGAGGTTTTAAGTTTTAAGGTTGTGAGGTTAAGTTCCGGACGGCGCTCTCTCCCTGTTTATAGGGGGAGGGGACCGCCTCGGCGGTGAGGGGGTGCGAATATTGGTTAGTAGTTAGTAGTTTTGCCATGCGTATTATTATCAGCACCCCATCACCACTTCGTGGTCCCCGATTGATTTCGCTTCGCTCATCTTCCTCCTTCTCGTAAGGCATAGAACAAACAAGTTTGTCCTCTGCTCTTACTTCGTGCGTCGGTTCCCCTATAAACAGGGGAAGAGCGCCGTCCGGTAATTTTCGCCATCCGGTCTTTTACCCATGCGGTGCGCGCATCCCGCAAGGCTGAAGCTCTCTCATCCCTCATCTCTCAACTCTCCTCTCTCATCTCCTCTCTCTCACAAGTGCAAAGTTACAACACGGAAAAAGCGCGGTGAGAATTAGTGGGAATTAGTGAGAAATAATGGGGTGGAAAATTTGATTTTCTTTTAGCAGATTTGGGGTGTCATGCAAGCGAGTGGAGTGGGTGCGTGACATGTCACGCGTGACAAGGGGGTGTTTTTAGAGAAGCAAACAGGGGGAGTGTGACAGTGCGTGACATGTCACGCGTGACAAGGGGGTATTTTTGTAGCAACAAATATGGACAGCTGATTTTGCTATAGTATAGAGGTTATAATAATATTATATATTATTATACTTATTTTTCTTTATATAGTTATGTACTTTCTGACCTACTCGGACAGCG
>JAGBYW010000187.1 GCA_017628555.1 Bacteroidaceae bacterium
AAAAAAAGTATTTATGCTGCATGCTTCATGTCTCTTTGCATAGCAACTACGGGTAATGCTGAGCAGACCGTAACGCTAACAACGAGCAAAGCCATTGGCGAAAAGATGCAGCTCATGGTAAACCCCACGGGCGTGATTAGCGTAAACTGGGGCGACGGCACTTTCGTGGATTATCAGTCTTCTACCGAAGCTTTCCGCTTTATCGAAGGGGAAGTGAAGGGTGAAACTATCGTCATCAAAGGTAGTGACACGACTTGGGATTTGCTCGGATGCGCAGGTCAAAACATTAAGACAATCGACGTCACTAATGCCCCCGAACTTCGCTCACTTTATTGCCAGGACAATGAAATCAAGAGCATGGCGCTCTCAAAGGCAAAAAATTTGACCGACCTCAATGCGGCAAACAATGTACTGGCAGCTACGGGCGTGAAACCCGCAACTCATGCGTTGATGGAAAACATTGACTTTTCAGGCAATAGCATCAAGAACAATGGTTCAGGAACAACCTTTGCGTATAGCACAAACAAGATTCAGCGCATCAACATCACGGGCAACAAGGTTGCAACCGTAACCATCAGCAATGCGTCGCAACTCGATGCCCTCTATTGTGGCGGTAATGCAATTAAGACCCTCAACTTCACAACTGCGCCCAACCTTACAACCGTATGTTGTGACAACAATGTGATTAACAAACTCACCGCTCTCGACTCGCTCAAAACATTGCGCACCTTTGTGGCTAACAACAACAAATTGTCGACCATAGACCTTAGCAAATGTAGCGAATTAACTACGCTCAACGTAGCGTCAAACGGCCTTACAAGCGTAACGCTCCCCAACAAGAAACTTGTAGCTTACGATTGTGGCGACAATGAACTTACCTTTGGTTCGCTCCCCAAGTCAACTCAAAAACCTGCGTACATCAATTACCTTCCCCAAGCAGAAATTGTTGTAACAGGAGGCATGAAGAAAAGCGTAACTGATACGCCTTACATGGATGTTTGCCCCAGTTATAGCGACCGCAACAAGACGGAATACATCCTCGACATTTCAGATTACAAGGAAGGTCCTGGACACGCTTCTTCAGGTGTTGTTATCACAGCCATTGCTATTGAAGACGACGGCACTGAACGCGAACTCACTAAGGCAACCGCAAGCAATCCTAAGAATGAATATAGTTATACGAGTGGTAAGCTTGTGTTCTATCAGCCCCAGAAGCGTGTATATATCAAGTTTACAAACACCACTTACAAAGACCTCGTTTTGAAGAGCGACGTGTTCTGCGTAGGCGAAGAAGTGGCAACGGGCATTGACGATGTTAAAAATTCAAGCGATAATCTTGAGGTGCGCACTCAACCCGGTTACGTAACGCTCAATGCTAATGTTCGCACGCTCGTTACTATTTTCGACCTCTCAGGTAAGAAGGTTTGGGGTGGCGTCGTAGTAGGTACTACAACTATCAACCTCCCCTCTGGAGTTTACATTATTAACGGTCAGAAATTCAGCATCTAATTATATGAAGAAAATATTACTTTCTGCGGCAATCGCTCTCTTCACATTGAGCATGCCCGTAGCAACATACGCTCAAGAGACGGCAACAAGCGTACCTACGATTGCTGCGCCCCATAAGCAGACCATCAGTTATCGCGAACGCACACTTTGTTATAACATTCCTGCTAACGTCGAGTTTACGGTTTCAACTGAAACTCCTTGGCTCACCATTCGCCGTGAGGAGAACGGTACGATTTATGTACATGCTACACAGAACCTTGACAACGAAAGCCGCGTGGGCGAAGTTATCTTCAAAAACGAAGACCTCAACATTTCAGAAAAGATGACCATCATCCAGACGCGCGATGAGTCGGTTGAAACAATCCCCACTGATATGCTTGTACGTGCTTCTTCTGCTACGGCAAATACTTATCAGAATGGTCAGGGTGCAAACCTCACTATTGACAACAACTTGAATACCATTTGGCACTCAACTTGGAATCCCACAAAGTTTGTTGTCTCTGCCGACAATCCCGCGGAACTCGTTTACACGTTCCCCAACACTACTGAACAGATTGACTATATTGAATACGTGCCCCGTCAAGACGTAGAAAACGGTGCGTTTGGTGAAGTGGATGTTTACATCAAGAGTCTCGGTGATGAAGAATACAAACTTCATGCTTCTTACGACTGGAAGAAGACAATGAGCATCAAGCGTGTTAGTTTTAAGGACGGTTGGAAAAATCCCCGTAACGTAAAGTTTGTCATCAAGAGCGGTAATGGCGATTTTGCTACCTGTGCCGAAATGCGCTTCTGCGTAAAGAATACAGAGTTGCAGAATGACTTCTCTGTCTTTGCCGACGACGTATATTCTACACTCAAGGAAGGCGTTACACAAGCAGATATTGCCAACATTTCAAACACCTTTGTGCGCACACTCGCTCAGCGCGTATTTGAAGGCAACTACAATACGGAATACCGTGTTGCGGAATACAAACCCTATCTCCACTATGACCGTTTGAGCGAAATCTTCTGCACACCCGGTAAGCGCTATAGCCAATACGAAGGCATTACGGGTATTAACATCACCAAGGGTAAGCATGCGGTAATCGTTAGCGGTATTCCCGAAGGTCAGACGGTTGACCTCAAGGTAATGGCATGGTGGGTTGGTAAGGAAGGTGGCAACTTTGACGGTGGTAACCCCTACCCCACAAACTACGCTCTCCAAAATGGTATCAACATCATTGATTATACTTACGAATACGATGGTCTTGCTTACATCGGTTACTACACATTTGACGATCCTAAGTCCCTCCCCAACATCAAGGTGCACTTCGTAAACGGTCAGGTAAACGGTTATCTCAGCCCCGACAAGACCAACGATGAAATGTATGAAATCTGCGCCAATGCACGTAACTACTGTATGGACATCAGCGGTACAAAGGTGCAACAGGTTTGGACTTCTGCAGGTCTCAGAGACTATTGTAAGGCACTTGATGGTTCACGCGGTTATCGCCAATACATCGCAGCTATCGACTCACTCATCCAGTGGGAACACGACGAAATTGGTTTCACAAAGTACGGACGTGAACCCGAAAACCGCACGATGGCGTACGTGAACTTCACCTACTACATGTTCCAAGGTGCACTTGGTGTATCGTTCCACCGTGACCAGGAATCACGCGTGTTGAACTGCAGAACCATCATGACTCGCGACGACGATGCCATCTGGGGACTTTCTCACGAATGGGGACACCAACACCAGATGCAACCCTACCTTTGCTGGAGCGGTCTTGGAGAAGTTTCTAACAATATCTTCTCTTACTACAACATCATGCACATGGGTTACAACTCATCAGATAAGATTAACGACTGGCCACGTGCACGCCGTCTCTTCTTTGAGGATGCAGAAACAAAGGATGGCAAGAAGGTAAGTAGTTCTCGTGGATTTGCCTACAACAATGCCAAGAGCAATGCTTCACTCTTCAGTTATAGTCCCAAGATGCGTGAACTCTGTTTGGCAATGAAGGATTCTGTAGTTACTTCTTACGCATCAAATCCTCTCCGTGCCGTAGCACTTCATGATGTAGTGCCTTATCAAGGTAATGGTAATAGCATCAATGTAGGTTATATTCTCAACTCGTTCATCATGTTGGGCAACTATGCAAAACTTCATTTGCAAAAGCCTGGAGCTGCTGAAGGTACAAAGTATCTTGACTTCTACCCCGACCTCTTTGAATCACTCCGCCGCATGGGTTACGAAGGAGGTTCTGACCTTGAAAAGCAAGACGGATGGGATAAGTACGAACTCATCTTCCACGCTCAGTATGCAACACTTGACAATGGTTATCAATTGCTCAAGGAAAAGTATCCCACTTCATGTTGGATTACTGACAAATATGTAGATGGTCAATATCGTGGCAACGGAGAAAACACGGTGCCTGCAATTCTCAACTTTATCCGCAAGGCATCACGCCTCTACGGTTACAACCTCTTCCCCTACTTCGAACGTCATGGTTACCTCCGCAACGTAGCACTTCACGTGAATGACTACTCATGGGGTTATTACGTAATGACCATGGAAATGTACAACGAGTTTAAGGCAGATATGGACGCTCTCGTTGCTGACGGCACACTTAAGGAAATGCCTGAAGGTATGGTTTACGACATGATGTATTGCGAAGACCTTAACGATAAGTCAACAGGAGTAACGCGCTACCCCACTCCTGAAATTCCTAACTAAAAAAACGTATAAACACATTGAGGTGTCACACAAAAGTGTGGCGCCTCATTTGTTATTATAAAAATCATGATATTCATTCTCTATGTTCCAAGAGTACCAAAAGAAATATTTTTAGCTACTTCAAGAGATAATCTTGGCAAATTTGGATAGCAAAATATTTCATATTGATAGAAAAAGGGGAAGTAACTGTACAAAATATCAGAAAGTTAGCACTTTTTTAACTAAATTTTAGTACCTTTGCCGCGCTTTTTAACATATATATAAATGGCACAAACTAAACTAAACCCAAGTGTAATATTTGAAACAAGTTGGGAAGTGTGTAACAAGGTCGGTGGTATTTACACCGTTCTCTCTTCACGAGCTAACACACTCCAACAGAGCCACGAGGACAAAGTGTTCTTCATCGGTCCTGATGTGTGGCAAGGAAAAGAAAATCCCCTTTTCAAAGAAAACAAGCGCCTCCTCACAAAGTGGAAGAAGGCAGCGGCGGAAGCGGGCGTAAATGCGCGTATCGGCCGTTGGAACGTACCTGGTGCGCCTATCGCCATCCTCGTTGACTTCCAGCCCTTCTTCGATGTGAAGAACGACATCTACGCTGAAGCGTGGGATGCCTTCCAAGTTGACTCGCTCCATGCTTATGGCGACTACGATGAGGCTTCTATGTTCTCATACGCCGCTGGTAAGTTTGTTGAAGCAGTTGTAAAGGCTGAACTTCTCAAGGGCGAAAGCATCATCTACCAGGCACACGAATGGATGTCAGGTCTCGGTATGCTCTTCTTGAAGAAGGAATGCCCCGAGGTGGCAACCATCTTCACGACACACGCTACAAGCATTGGCCGTTCTATCGCAGGCAACAATAAGTTGCTCTATAAGTACTTCCACGGTTACAACGGCGACCAAATGGCAGCCGAACTCTCTATGGAAGCAAAGCACAGCATCGAGAAGCAGAGTGCTCACGGTGCCGACTGCTTCACTACGGTGAGCATGTTTACCGACCGCGAATGTAAGCAACTCCTTGATAAGCCCGCCGATGTAGTGCTCCCCAACGGTTTTGAGAACGACTTCGTACCCAAGGGCGCAGCCTTCACAAAGAAGCGCAAGGAAGCGCGTAAGTGCATCCTCAATGTGGCAAGTAAGTTGATTGGCGAAGAACTCGACGACACTACGCTCATCGTGAGCACATCAGGTCGCAACGACTTCCGTTGTAAGGGTTTTGACGTGTATATGGAAGCCCTCGCGCAACTCAATGCACGCATGAAGACGCTTGCACAGGCGGAAGAAGAACTCGTGTCACAAAAGGTATTGGCGCTCATCGAAGTGCCCTGCTGGACAAAGGAACCCCGTCAGGACCTCCTCGCACGCTTAAACGGCACCGACAAGTCGGAAGGCGGACTCCATACGCCCATGATTACCCACGATCTTCACAATCTCAACGAAGACCGCATCCTCTGCCTCATTAAGCAACTCGGACTTTGGAACACAAAGAACGATGCCGTAAAGGTAGTACTCGTGCCCTGCTACTTGGAAGGCGCTGACGGCATCTTCAACATGCCCTACTACGACCTCCTCACCGCCAACGACCTCTGCCTCTATCCCTCGTACTACGAACCCTGGGGCTACACACCCCTCGAAAGTTGTGCGTTCAAGGCTCCCTGTATCACAACCGACCTCTCGGGCTTCGGTCAGTGGGTCAACGATGTACTCGGTTATCAGGGCGAACTCTCTGACGGTGTAAAGGTCATCCACCGCGACGACGATAACTATTTCGACGTATCTCGCGAAATGTGTGAAGCCATCGAAGCCATGATGCGCATGCCCCTCAAGGACAGAGCAACACTCTGCAAAAAGGCTGCCGCTCTCGCCGACAAGGCACAATGGAAGAACTTCATTAAGCACTACTTCGAGGCTTACGACTTCGCTTTGAGAAATAAGTAAGGGAGAGTTTAGAGTTTAGAGATGAGAGTTAAGAGATTAGAGTTGAGAGGTTAGAGATTAAAGGTGAAAAGTTGCCCGGAATCCTACGACCTTAAAGACCCTAAAGACCTTAAAGACTTTAGACTCCCATAAACCATCCCCCCAACATAATTGAAACAATTTTTATTGATCAATAAAAAACAACATGAAAGTAAAACTTAGCAATTCAAATCAGCCTTCATGGAAGATGGTGAGCGTTAAGAGCCACCTCCCAAAGGAACTGAACGTTCTTGATGAACTTGCCCACAACCTTTGGTGGTCATGGAATCAAGAAGCTGTTGAACTCTTCGACAGCATCGACCACAAGCTTTGGCACAAGTGTGGTAAGAACCCCGTTGAACTTCTCGCTCGCGTTTCTTACGAACGCCTCGAAGAACTCGCTGCCGACAAGGTAATGCTCGCAGCTATCGAGAAGGTTTACAAGAACTTCCGTGCATACATGGACGTTAAGCCCAACGCAAAGCGTGCAAGCGTGGCTTACTTCTGCATGGAATACGGTCTCAACTCTGTACTCAAGATTTACTCTGGTGGTCTCGGTGTACTCGCAGGTGACTACATCAAGGAAGCTTCTGACTCTAACGTTGACATGTGTGCAGTTGGTTTCCTCTATCGTCACGGCTACTTCACTCAGACACTCTCAATGGAAGGTCAGCAGATCGCTAACTACGACGCTCAAAACTTCGACCGTCTCCCCATTGAAAAGGAACTCGATAAGGATAGCAACCAGGTTGTTGTTGCTGTTCCCTACCCCGGCTACACCGTTTACGCAAGCGTATGGCGCGTAAATGTTGGCCGTGTGAAGCTCTACCTCCTCGACACTGACAACGGTCTCAACTCACAGTACGACGCTGGCATCACTTCAGCGCTCTACGGTGGTGACTGGGAAAACCGTATCAAGCAGGAATACCTCCTCGGTGTCGGCGGTATGTTGATGCTCCAGAAGCTCGGCATCACCAAGGACGTTTACCACTGTAACGAAGGTCACGCAGCACTCTGTAACGCACAGCGCCTCGTTGACTACGTAGCAACTGGTCTCTCTTTCGGTGAAGCACTCGAACTCGTTAAGGCTTCTTCACTCTACACTGTACACACTCCCGTACCTGCTGGTCACGACTACTTCGAAGAAGGCCTCTTCCGCAAGTACATGGATTCATTCTCTGGCAAGCTCGGCATCTCTTGGGACGACTTCATGGGCCTCGGCCGTATGAACCCCGAAGACAAGAACGAAAAGTTCTCAATGTCAGTATTCTGCTGTAAGACATGTCAGGAAATCAACGGTGTGAGCTGGCTCCACGGTAAGGTTTCACAGATGATGTTCAAGGGCACATGGCCCGGTTACATGCCCGACGAACCCCGTCGTGAATACGAAATCCGCGACCACGAAGGTTACTTCCAGGCATACAACCTCCAGCAGAACGAAAGCCACGTGAGCTACGTTACTAACGGTGTTCACTTCCCCACATGGGCGGCTAACGAATGGAAGGAACTCTACTGCAAGCACTTCGATAAGAACTTCATGAACGACCAGAGCAACATGAAGATCTGGGAAAAGATTTACGAAGTTTCTGATAAGGAAGTTTGGGAAACACGTTGCGCGCTCAAGATGAAGCTCATCAACTACATCCGCAACCGCTTCCGCGACACTTGGTTGAAGAATCAGGGTGACCCCAGCCGTGTGGTTTCGCTCCTCGACAAGATTAACCCCAACGCGCTCCTCATCGGTTTCGCACGTCGCTTCGCTACTTACAAGCGTGCACACCTCCTCTTCTCTGACCTCGATCGCCTTGCAAAGATCGTAAACAATCCCGACTACCCCGTACAGTTCCTCTTCGCAGGTAAGGCTCACCCCGCTGATGGTGCAGGTCAGGGCTTGATCAAGCGCATCTACGAAATCTCTCAGCGTCCCGAGTTCATCGGTAAGATTATCTTCCTCGATAACTACGATATGGAACTCGCTCGCCGCCTCGTTTCAGGTGTAGATATCTGGATGAACACTCCCACACGTCCCCTCGAAGCATCTGGTACATCAGGTGAAAAGGCACTCATGAACGGTGTTGTAAACCTCTCTGTACTCGACGGTTGGTGGTACGAAGGTTACCGTCCCGGTGCAGGTTGGGCGCTCACAGACAAGCGTACTTACCAGAACCAGGAACACCAGGACCGCCTCGACGCTGCTACTATCTACTCACTCCTCGAACAGGAAATCATTCCTCTCTACTACGCTCGTGGTGCGAAGGGTTACAGCGAAGGTTGGGTGAAGACAGTAAAGAACTCAATCGCACAGATTGCTCCCCAGTACACAATGAAGCGCCAGCTCGACGACTACTACGATCGCTTCTACAACAAGGAAGCTGCTCGTTTCAAGCTCCTCGCTGCTGACAACAACAAGCTCGCGAAGGAAATCGCAGCATGGAAGGAATGCGTTGCTGAACGTTGGGATAGCATCAACGTAGTTGCTTCTGAAGGTATGGAAAACCTCAACAACGTAATCTCTGGTCAGGACTTCACTATCAAGCACGTTATCGACGAACAGGGTCTCGACAACGCAGTTGGCGTAGAACTCGTAGTAATCGAAAATGTTGAAGGTAACGACGTTATCCAGACAACTATTCCTATGACAATGACAAAGCGCGAAGGCAACCTCCACACATTCGAGCTCACAACAAGCCTCGACGTTGCAGGTTCATTCAAGGTAGCATTCCGTATGTTCCCCGCAAACGAACATCTCCCCTACCGTCAGGACTTCGCTTATGTAAAGTGGTTCGCATAAACCCTTGACATTTAGTCAATAACAATCTCCCAAGAGGGTGTGTCAATACTTTGGCGCACCCTCTTTTTTTACCCCGCCTCCCCAATAAACTCCTCAATCACCCTCACCTGCGTTCTGGTAAGCAAGCGACTGGTGGGTGAATACCCCACCCTTTTAAGGGCACGGAGAAGTCCCTTGGTGACTTCCAATTCACGGCGAAAAAGGCGCGTAGCGGTGCGGTATGTCTTATCAGGATAATAACGCTGGGCGAGAGCGCCGAAGTTTAGGAGAGGCATGGGAATTAGTGAGTAGTTAGGAGTGAGTAGTTAGGAGTGAGTAGTGAGTAGTTTTGCCATACGGATTATTATCAGCACCCCATCACCACTTCGTGGTCCCCAATTGATTTCGCTACGCTCATCTTCCTCCTTCTCGTAAGGCATAGTACAAACAAATTTGTCCTCTGCTCTTACTTCGTGCGTCGGTTCCCCCTATAAACAGGGGAAGAGCGCCATCCGGATTCACACCCCGCAAGGACTACTCCCTCCTCACTCCTCCCTACTCACTAACCCCAGTCCTTCCTCTATCGCCCCCTATCCACCTTCCCCATCGTGATACCATTCTCCACGCAGGTCATGGCAGCAAGAAGGTCAATGAGTTTCGTTTTCGCTTGAGGGTCAGGAGCGGTGTAGGCATCGTTGAGGAGAGGTTGAAGGTTCTGAGAATTCTGAGAACTCTGAATACTCTGAGAACTCCGACCACTAACCTGTGAAGGTCGCACGAGCGCCTCATTCCCCGCAAGATTAGTAAGTCGGCACACCCGTCTTAAGTACGCCTCCGAGTCATTCTCATTCGGCGGAGCCCATCGGTAAATAATGTTGCGTGGAGTAAAGGGCTTATGTTGCGCCTCAAAGTGTTTGTAATACGTTTCAAGGATGCGCCAAGCGGCACGATAGCCCATTTTCATTGAAGTAAATTGCACGAACGCTTTGTCCGTCTGCTCCACTCGCGCACCCTGCCAACGCGAGGCAGAGTGGCGAATATTGAGCGGATTGTTATTGCGGAGACCGCGGGGAAGTTTAGTTTTTGTCATGGTAATTGGTTGTTAAATTTTTTAGAGGGTTCGGAGTTTTCAGAATTTTTAGAGTTTTAGAATTTTCAGAGAAAACATACCCGCAAGGACTACTCTCTCCTCACTACTCTCTCCTCACTACTCTCTCCTCTCTACTCACTCCTCACTAATCTAAGGTAACTCCTCACTACTCTCTTTTCATATAACTGTAATCTGTAATCTGTAACGCCTTATTTTTCTTTTCCGATGTAATTGTCCGTCTTGCGATAACGCCTAATTTCGAGGGGCATTGTTTGCGGATCATTGCTGTTTTCGATATATCCACGGTGTTTCCAAGCAGCAAGCATCCCGGTTAATGAACCCGATTGTATCCCCATCTGTAAGCGTAGTTGGTGGGCTTCCTGGCGGGTGAACTCATCGGGCAGAAGGTCGAGCAGGTTTTGAGGACCTCGGCGCTCACGCCCATGTTCTGCCGTTTCTTGATTGAGAATACTTTCGCCGAAGAAGTGCATTTTACACCACAGGTCGTACTTCAATGACCAACGTACAAAGTGCTCAATCGTCTTGTCCCACTTCTCGCCCTGCGCCACGTAGAGCACCATTGCTTTGAGGTAAGCAATCACGTTGGCACGATACGAAAGGTTTTCATACACACGGCTTTGCGAGAGTCGTGAGAAGTCGGCACACTCCTCCATCAACTTCTTTGCCAAAGTGCGTGCTTGC
>JAGBYW010000188.1 GCA_017628555.1 Bacteroidaceae bacterium
ATCCGAAAGACATTCCTGAACGACGCCCTAAGTCTCGAACTTAAAGGCACCGACCTTTTCAGAGACAGAGGCGACCGCGTAAGAATGTGGAGCGGTGATTACATGATAAAGCAGAAAAACATCTTTGGTTCTCGAGAATTTGTATTCACCTTGCGCTACAAATTTAATAGCGCCAAGAGTAAGTACAAAGGAACGGGGGCTGGCGAACAACAGAAGAACAGAATGTAAATTTCCACAAGAATATCTAAAAAACTAAGGGGTTACCTGACAACAATAATAAAAAAACGAGGCACAAACTTTCTCATTCCAATAAAAAATTGTAATTTTGCACTCGATTTGTCTAAACAGAGGCTCGAAAGGGCGCGTGTGATGGCGAATTAAGCAAACATTTACTTAATTTAGAGTAACACAAATTTTATTTAACATGAAAGAAATTTCAATCAACGGTACACTCCGTAATGCCATCGGTAAGAAGGCATCTAAGGCTGCTCGTGCAGAAGGTCTCGTTCCTTGCTGCTTGTATGGTGAACAGAAGGGCGAAAACGGTCTTCCCGTAGCTACTCACTTCGTAGTTTCTGAAAAGGAAATCAACAAGGTTTACTACTCTCCCAACATCTACCTCGTTAACATCAACCTCGATGGCGAAAACAAGACTGCTGTTGTTAAGGAAGTACAGTGCCACGCAGTAAAGGACAACGTTCTCCACGTTGACTTCTACGAAGTAACTCCCGAAAAGCCCATCGTTATGGCTGTACCTATCGCTCCTCAGGGTCTCGCAGAAGGTGTACGTGCCGGTGGTAAGCTCGTTGCAATGGTTCGTAAGCTCAAGGTTAAGGCTCTTTACACTCAGATCCCCGAAAAGCTCACTATCGACGTTACTAACCTCCAGCTCGGTAAGTCAATCAAGGCAGGCGAACTTTCATTCGAAGGTCTCGAACTCGTTACTCCCAAGGAAGTTGTTGTTGTAACAGTTAAGATGACTCGTGCTGCAATGGGTGCTATGGCTGCTGCAGCTGCTGCAAGCAAGAAGAAGTAGTCTATCATTACAGCTTTACAATACATGCCAGTGTGCACCTCGCACATTGGCATTTTTAATTCTCATAAGATATGCACTATCTCATAGTTGGACTTGGCAACATCGGAGACGAGTATGCTAACACCCGACATAATATTGGTTTCCGCGTAGTTGACGCTATGGCAAAGGCAGCGGGAGCAACTTGGGAGGACAAGCGCTATGGGTTTGTCACTACGATTCGTGTGAAAAACCGTCTGCTCACGCTCTTGAAACCTTCTACTTACATGAACCTCTCGGGCAATGCCGTGCGTTACTGGATGAACGAGAAGAAAATTCCCCTCGACCACGTGCTTGTCGTAGTGGACGACCTCGCCCTACCCTTTGGTCAACTCCGCATGAAACCCAATGGTTCGGAAGCCGGTCACAACGGTTTGCGCCACATTACCTCGGTGATGGGTACGCAGAACTATGCCCGCTTGCGCTTTGGCATCGGCAACGATTTCCCCAAGGGCGGGCAGGTTGACTTTGTGCTCGGAGAATTTGGTGCAGAAGACCTCGCCAAAATGGATGAGCGTATCGGCGTAGCTTCAGACATGATTAAGGATTACGCCCTTCAAGGCATCCAGCACGCAATGTGTAACTTCAACAAGAAATAAACGAGATGGAAGCACGCATAGACAAATGGCTGTGGGCGGCACGCATTTACAAGACGCGCACACTTGCTGCCGACGCTTGCAAGAATGGGCGCATTACCATCAATGGTGCGCAGGTAAAACCCTCACGCACCGTCAAGGAGGGCGACAAGGTGGGCGTAAAGAAGGCCCCCATCACTTACACCTTCCTCGTGAAGCAGGCGATTGAGAAGCGTGTGGGTGCCAAACTCCTCCCCGACATTTTGGAAAACATCACTGCACCCGAGCAATACGAACTCCTGGAAATGAGCAAGATTTCAGGTTTCATCGACCGTGCTCGTGGTACAGGTCGCCCCACTAAAAAAGACCGCCGTGCCCTTGATGACTTTGCCTCGGAAGATAATGTTCCTCTTTTCTTCGGACTCGACCTTGAGGACGATGAATTAGACGACGACGATTACGATGCGCTTGCGGCGGAAAGATAAAAAAGGAAAATAGGAAAAAGGAAAAAGGAGAAAGGAGAAAGACCATGCGGGACTTCACCGCACCAACATCTTTCTCCTTTCTCCTTTTTCATTTCTCATTTCCTAAATATAATTCAGCAAATCTTCTGCCGCATCAATCAACCCTAATGAGGGGAAAGTTGACAACTCTAACTTCGGACGGAATCCCCAGGTCACCCCCACGGCATCTACTTGGGCATTTAATGCCGTCAACATATCCACTCCCGAGTCGCCTACATAGAGCACCGCATCCTTACTTACGCCTGCCGCTTGAAGTATTTCCGTTACAATAGCAGGGTCTGGCTTAATGGGAACCTCTGTTCTTTGCCCCAGCACCTTAACAAATTTGACGTTCGGGAAAAAGTGTGACACCAATTTCTCGGTCGCGGCTTGATATTTGTTGGATGCCACTGCGAGTTGCACACCTTCTTCCTGTAAACGCACTAACAATTCGGGAATCCCCTTGTAGGGCACAGTTAAATCGGCATTGTGCTCATCGTAATAAGGAATAAAGACACTGCGCATGCGCAAAATATTCTCCTCGGTCTTCTCCCCCTCCGGCAATGCACGCTCTAATAATTTGTTGATGCCATTACCCACAAAAGAACGAATGGTTGCTGCATCATGTGTGGGATACCCCAACACGGCAAGCGCATGGTTTGCACCCGTGGCAAGGTCGTCAATCGTATCCAGCAAGGTACCGTCAAGGTCAAATATTACAAGTTTTTTCTTCATAGTCATAAGTTATTTCTACAACAAAATTAAGCATAAGTTTTAGAAGTGCCACCACGCATTCAGAAGAATCTAAAATTTGGAGAACAAATAAATTTTGTAAACACATACAGAGCAAATAACAACATTCTCACTCTATATTGAGCAGCGTAAATGTAACATTTTTTGCACAAGTTACTCTGCTACCAACGTCCGAACTAAAAAATCGCGATTTGCATTTCGCTCAAAAATGTATTATCTTTGCATAGCAGAAAAGGATGTATTACCCACGCAGGTTATACCTCCTTTTTATTTGTTTGATTATCAGCAAAATACAACCCTCTATTTTCAGCAATAACATTCGACTTTATGAAAACTATTAGTAACTTTTTTCAAATTATGTTACTAACAATTCGAAAAAGGTTACTTGTAATTTTTCGCACGTCTAATCTGAGCGTTTATTTTTCTTAAATAAACTTAAAAATTTTAGGCGCAATTTTACGAAATCCTGCTTTCAACATTGAAATTTTACGCCTGAGATTTAAATATTCTCAAGCAAAGGTCAACTCGTCTCAAAATACGCGAACTACACCCAATTATCTCCACGTTTCTAACGATTTTGAGAAGCAAAAACGAGTTAACTATTTGATTATTAGTAGTAGGTTATTTTTCAGCAAAGTTGCGCAAATAGAAAGAACAAGATAAGGCATCCTTTGGAATGTTTGTATCAATAGGGTTGTGCATTACGCACAACGAAAAATCGTGCCTCCACTTCAGCAAGTAGGGGCACGATTGTTATTGTTAAGTGCAAGGCGGATTAGATGAGTTCCTTAATGAACGCCTGCATTTCTGCCTGATGCGCTTCTACGCTCTGGAGGAGCTTGAACTGCGCCTTTGAGCGTACGAGGTTGTGGTCGGCATACTGTGTCTTGTAGTATGTATCGCCGTTGATGTAGTCAGCGAGGAAGCGTACAGTCTGCATGTAGGGGAAGAGGGCAGCTGCGTAGGGCAAGTTTTCAACTTCAAGGGGAGTGATGAATGAAGCCGCTGACTTGAGGTAACCCTTTGCAAACGACTTAAAGATTTCCATGTTGAAGTTTACATTGTCAAGGTCCTTATCGTCTTCCTTACCTGTGTTAGCTGCAGAACGGAGGTAGTCACCGAAGTCAGAGAAGATGAAGTTGGGCATTACAGTGTCAAGGTCGATTACGCAAAGAACATTGCCTTCCTGGTCGAAGAGAATGTTGTCCACCTTTGTATCGCAATGACAAATACGCTTGGGAAGTTTACCTTCACGGTGGAGCTGTTCGCCCTTACACATTTCTTCAGCACGCTTTTCGAGTTCGTCAACGAGCCACTGAACTTCAGCAAGGCGACCTGCCTTGTTTTCAGCAACTGCTTCGCGGAGCTGCTTGAGGCGGAATTCCATGTTGTGGAAGTCCTTGATTGTTTCGCCGAGCTGAGCGGGGATGTCAGCAAGCATTGCCTGGAAGTTACCGAAAGTTTCACCTACGATGTAAGAAGTTTCGGGAGTTACGGCAGTCATAGACTTTGTGTCGGGGATGAATGCCATTACGCGCCAATACTTTGCACCGTCAAAGTAGAAATACTTACCATCCTTTGTGGGGATGAAGTTGAGCACCTTACGGTCGATATCTTCTGTACCAGCAGCTTCGAGCTTTGCACGGATGTGAGAAGTAACTGCCACGATGTTGTCCATCAACATTTCAACGTCGGGGAAGATAGCGTTATTCACATTCTGAAGCACGTAATCGGGCTGACCTTCTTCAGTCTTCACACGATAAGTAGTGTTGATAAGACCATTACCGAGGGGAGCAACTTCTACTACATTGCCCTGAATCGCAAACTGAGAAACAATTTCATTCATTGGAGTAAAGTATTTATAGGTTAATTATGTTATCTCTGTTGGGCAAAGTTAGCATTTTTTGAGCAAAGAGGAATAACATTCTGGCATATATTTCTAAAAAAATCTATTGGTGTCCGGTAAAATTTCTCTTTATTTTTTTAGAACACGAATTTCACGAATAACACGAATAACCATGCGGGCAAAATTTGCTAATCGCATACGAATTTCACGAATACCATCCGGATGGTAAAATTCGAGGTATTGACTTGAGCGACCTTCGGTTTGCGTTATCATAACGCGCCCCGCATGGTGATTCGTGTTATTCGAATGCGATTAGCAAGACATATATTCCGCACGGTGATTGACTTGCGCGACCTGCGGTTCGTGTTATTCGTGAAATTCGTGTTCTCTTAAACATAGAAATTCTGTATTATTTCAGTTGAATCTCAATAAGGGACTTGTATGAGTGCAACAATCTATCGGACAAAGAATTATCTGTGTTTACCGGACACCAATAAAAAAAATCCCTTGAAGCATTTGGAACTTGCTTCAAGGGATTATCAATCTACACCTTTTTATATTAGGGGATAATCAAGGTTTGAATGTAATACACCAGCAGTCCTGCGAGATAACCCAAAAAAGAAATGCCGGTAATCGTACGTAAGTACCAACCGAAACTAATCTTCTCAAGGCCCATCACAACTACGCCTGCCGCACTACCGATAATCAGCATCGACCCACCGATGCCTGCGCAATAAGCAAGGAGTTGCCAGAAAATGCCGTCGCAAGCAAAGTCGCCGCCCATACTGGGGGCGTACATTCCCATACAACCGGCAACGAGGGGCACGTTGTCCACAATGCTTGACGCAACACCAATAATACCCGTGATGAGATACTGATTGCCAGCCGCAACTTCATTCAACCACGCACCGAAACTCGACAACGCCCCGATTTCTTGAAGCGTAGCTACCGTCATAAGGATACCTAAGAAAAACAAGATGGTGGGCATATCAATGCGCGAGAGAATGCTTGTCACGCGTTGCTTAGAAGAGGTGTGCTTATTGTGCGACTTACGGAAAAACAATTCTGTAGTCATCCATAATACGGAAAGTGCCAGGAGTGCTCCCATGTAAGGGGGCAAACCCGTAAGCATTTTAAAGATGGGTACAAATATAAGTCCGCTCAGACCTATGATGAATACCGTCTTACGTTCCTTATCATTAAACCCATCTTCAGACATCTGTTCAAGGGCAGTCGCCGTAATGGGGAGTTCGCCTTTCAACGAATATTGCAGGAGGAACGTGGGCACAATAATGCTGACAATACTGGGGATAAACAGGCTGAGGATAATACCCTCGGTAGAAACGAGGTTGCGTATCCAAAGCATAATTGTCGTAACATCTCCGATAGGCGAGAAAGCGCCCCCAGCATTTGCCGCAAGGATTATCAAGGAGGCGTAAATCATGCGCTCCTTGGAGTCGGTTACAATCTTGCGCAACACCAAGACCATCACAATGCTCGTAGTGAGATTGTCCAACAACGCAGAAAGGAAGAAAGTGATAAACGCTACTCGCCAGAGCAACTTTCGCTTACTTGAAGTGATGAGTGCATTACGCACAAAGTTAAACCCTCCGTTGGCATCTATAATTTCTACAATGGTCATCGCCGCCATTAAGAAAAATAAAATCTCACACGCCTCACTCAAATGATGTAGCATACTTGAATGGGCTACTTCCGCAGGATTTTCACTTCCCGTAATAAAACTATCCGCCCCAAGGAAATAGCAGGTCCAAGAAGCTACACACATAAACAAGGCTATAGGCGCCTTATTGATTTTTAAATTGTGCTCGAGTACAATGCACAGGTATCCCACGATGAAGATACCTATAATAAAAGTGGTGTACATAATAAGTTCAAATGTTATGAGTAGAATCTCAAAATCCGTTGCGC
>JAGBYW010000189.1 GCA_017628555.1 Bacteroidaceae bacterium
AAATAGTACCTTTGCACAGAAATTAAAATAGTATACATACATGGCTTTACAATGTGGAATTGTAGGCTTGCCCAACGTAGGTAAGTCAACTCTCTTTAACTGCTTGAGCAACGCTAAAGCACAGTCGGCTAACTTCCCTTTCTGCACCATCGAACCTAACGTAGGTGTCATCACCGTGCCCGACGAACGCCTTACAAAGATTGCAGAACTCATCAACCCTAACCGCATCGTGCCTACAACCGTAGAAATTGTAGACATCGCAGGCCTGGTAAAGGGTGCATCTAAGGGTGAAGGCCTCGGAAACCAGTTCCTCGGCAACATCCGCGAAACCGACGCTATCATCCACGTGCTCCGCTGCTTTGATAATGATAATGTGGTGCACGTAGACGGTTCTGTAGACCCCGTTCGTGACAAAGAAATTATTGATACCGAGCTGCAGCTCAAGGACCTTGACACCGTGGAAAACCGCATCAAGCGCGTTGAGAAAATTGCCAAGGTAGGCGGCGACAAGCAAGCGAAATTGGAATACGACGTGCTTATCGCCATCCGCGAAGCCTTGCTCGCTGGTAAGAGCGCCCGCACCGTGACGTTTGACACAAAGGACGAAGAACTTGCAGCCAAGAACCTCTTTCTCCTTACCGCAAAGCCCGTGCTTTATTGTTGCAACGTAGACGAAGCATCAGCCGCTACGGGCAATGAATATGTAGAACGCGTGCGCGAAGCCGTGAAAGATGAGAATGCTGAAATCCTCGTGGTGGCGGCTCAAACGGAAGCAGATATTGCAGAACTCGAAACTTACGAAGAGCGCCAGATGTTCCTCCAGGATGTAGGCCTTGAAGAATCGGGCTGTAACCGCCTTATCAAGGCTGCCTATAAGATGCTCGAGCTCGAGACGTATATTACAGCCGGTGTGCAGGAAGTGCGCGCCTGGACGTACCGTCGCGGTTGGAAGGCTCCTCAGTGTGCAGGCGTAATCCACACCGACTTTGAGAAGGGCTTCATCCGTGCCGAAGTAATCAAGTATGAAGACTTTATCAACCTCGGTTCGGAAGCAGCCGTTAAGGAAGCCGGACTCATGCGTGTAGAAGGTAAAGAATACGTGGTGCAGGACGGCGACATCATGCACTTCCGCTTCAACGTATAATACCTAAAATTTCTTCAAGGAGAGCGAAAAAAGTAGGGCACTGCCTGATGCTTTTTTCGCTCTCCTTTGTTGTGTATCCCACTCCTCAAAAGTTGCGACGAGTATCCCATTTTGTCACGTTGATAAGTTTGTGAAAAATGCCGTTCTCTTACCCCCGAATATCCCCCTGCTTTTTGCGGAAATCGTTGCCTGAAAAATCACCCGGAAAACGATAGTTTTTTACCCCTAAATCCATAGCGCAAAAAACTAAACTACTTTTCGTGAAAATTATTAGTAACCTAAAAAAAATTATTAGTAACCTTTTTTAAAATATGTTACTAATAATTTTTGCTGAAATAAACGTCTGTTTTTCAAATAGTTACAAAGGTGCTTTTTCGCCCCATTTTTCTACCCCATTTCGGGGGTAAAAAGAGGCGGTTTCGGGGGTTGTTTTTCATGAAATAAACGTGGTTTTGCTCGTGCTATTTTCAAGGAAAAATACAAGTCAAAATGCTGTGGATAACCCTGTGTAAAAGTAGGGGAAAAATCGGTGGAGAACGTTGTGAATAACTATGGCGTAGGGAAAGCCTATCCCACAACGCAGTTATCCACCTATCCCCACTTCTCCACCGCCCTTACGCACAGGGTTATCCCCAGTTTTCCCAACTGTTTCGCCTTGCTTAACATTCTTAAATAGAAACACTTTATAACACTTCTAAACAATTATCCACACTGTCCCCAGCCTATAACAACCAACATAATTTTTCTATCTTTCTTTCCTAAAGAAACAAATGAAAAGTAAATAGAATATATATGGAAGCGGTGGGGATTGGGGAAAACTTGGGTGTTGCGGAAAATTAGGAGTGATGATGCACTGCAAATATGTTCCTTATTGCTTTTTAACTTCAAAAGTTGTGTGGGTCGGAAAATAAGGTTTACCTTTGTGGTCAAGAGTGGGTTTGCTCTTGGTGCTTCCCGCGTAACCTTTAAACCTTATAATCTTATAACCTTAATCCCTATGTCAAAAACTATAAATATTCGTTGCGTAAACACAGGGCGCACGCATAAAGTGCCCATGGGTTTTAACCTTGAAGAAGTGTACGACCTTTTAGAACTGAAGATGCCTCACGGCGCGACCAGTGCGAAGGTAAATAATAAGGTGGAGGGACTTCACTTCGTGCTCTTCAACGACAAGGATGTAGAATACTTAGACATTACTTCGCCTTCGGGGCACCGCACGTATACGCGCTCCGTCTTCTTTGTGCTTTACAAGGCGGCGCACGACTTGTTCCCCCACGCTATGTTGCGCATTGAAAATCCCGTGAGCAATGGGTATTACTGCCACTTGGACCTTCCGGGCGGCGTAACGCCAGAGCAGGTGGAGCAACTCAAGGCACGCATGCAGGAAATCATTAACGACGACCTGCCCTTCCACCGCCTGACGGCACACACGGAAGATGCGGTGAAATTGTTCCGTAGTGCGGGGCTCGAGAATAAGGCGAAGTTGCTCGAAAGTTGTGGCCGCCTCTACACGCATTATTATACGCTGGGTGATGTGGCAAACTACTTCTACGGGTCGCTCCTCGTGCGCACTTCTCAAATATACCTTTTCGACCTCATCCCTTATGGCGACGGCATCTTGATTCGTGTGCCCGATTCTAATAATCCTGGGCAGTTGCGCCCCATGCGCGACCAGCCGAAGATGTTTGACGTGTTCCGTCAGCAGCACAGTTGGCAAAAGATTCTCGGAGTCACGACCATCGGCGAACTCAATGCGGCGTGCGCGGCGGGGTATGCCAACGATATTATCAATGTGAGCGAAGCCTTGCAGGAAAAGATGATCAGCCGCTTGGCGGATAAGATTGCGGAAAACCCAAACTTGAAGGTGATTCTTATAGCGGGACCCTCTTCGAGCGGGAAGACAACCACTTCGAAGCGCTTGAGTGTGCAACTTATGGCGTGCGGAAAGCGCCCTGTGCCCATCTCAATGGACGATTACTTTGTGGATCGCGAAAAGACGCCCTTAGACGAGAACGGAGATTACGATTTCGAGAGCGTTTATGCCATGAACATCCCGCTTTTTACCGAGCAGATGAATGCCTTAATAGAAGGGAAGTCGGTAGAACTACCGCGCTACAATTTCCAAACCGGTAAGAGCGAAATGAGTGGTAATGTGGTGCACCCCACTCCGCAGACCATCTTCATCCTTGAAGGTATTCATGCGCTCAACCCTGCATTGACCGAAAATATCCCCGATGCTAATAAATTTAAAATATATGCGTCGGCGCTGACCACTATTCTGCTTGACAATCATAATTACATCCCCACGACAGACAACCGCCTGTTGCGCCGCATCGTACGTGACCATAAATATCGTGGTTGTTCGGCGCGCGACACGATTGCCCGCTGGCCCTCTGTGCGTGCAGGTGAAGAAAAATGGATATTCCCCTTCCAGGAAGAAGCCGATGTGATGATTAACACCGCCATGCTCTTCGAATTTGGAGTGCTTCGCGAACAGGCGCTTCCGTTACTTGAGGAAGTTCCCGAAACAGCTCCTGAATACAGCGAGGCAATCCGCCTGCGCAAATTCCTTTCTTACCTCAATCCTATCTCTATCCAAGCCCTCCCGCCCACATCTCTGTTGCGCGAATTCTTGGGGGGAAGCACGTTTAGGTATTAAGTGAGGTTGTAAGGGGTAAGGTTTTGAAGTTTTGAGGTGTAAAAAACATCCGGATGGCGCTCTCCCCCTGTTTATAGGGGGAGGGGACCGCCTTGGCGGTGAGGGGGTGCCGAATATATACCGCATGGTTAAACTTTTAATTTATAATAGCACCCTTCTAACTTATTTTCTTTGCACCCCCTCACCACTACGTGGTCCCCTCCCCCTATAAACAGGGGGAGAGCGCCATCCGGATGTCAGTTGTACGCTTACTCTACATACATTTTTCCTTCTCCCTCCCCCTTTCTCCCTTAAAATTTGTAACTTTGCTGGGTATATAAAAACGGACTTATGATCAAATCATTTTCTGCACTTATAGCGCACCTCTCTGAGGCACGTAATCCCAAGCGTTTGGTGGTTGTTTACCCCCATGATGAACACTCGATGGAGGCTGTCTTTATGGCGCTTCGCGAAGGTTGGGTGAAATTGTTGTTAGTGGGAGATAAAGATAAAATGCCCCTTCCTGCAGATTGGGAACAGTATGCTGATTGCATCGAATTTGAATATGCTGCCGACGCTATGGAAGCTGCGCGCTTGTCGGTGAAGGCGGTGCGCGAGGGACGTGCTAACGCTATGATGAAAGCGTTGGTGAATACTGACGTGTTGCTTCGTGCCATCCTCAATAAGGAAGAAGGTATTTTGCCCAAGGGACGTGTGATGTCGCACATCGCTGTGATGGAAGTGCCCAAGTTAGAGCGCTTTTTGTTGATCAGTGATGCTGCTGTTTTGCCTTATCCTACGGAAGAACAACGTGCTGCCCAGATTGGTTACATCACAGAAATGTGTCGCCGTCTGCAAATAGAGACGCCCCGCATCGCTATGCTTCACTGCACAGAGAATGCCAGCGAAAAGTTCCCGCATTCTATGACTTACGCACCCCTTATTGCGCGTGCCCAGCAGGGAGAATGGGGTAACTTACTCCTTGATGGTCCGCTCGATCTCCGTTGTGCGCTCGACAAAGAGGCATTGGACATTAAGGGCATCAAGAGTTGTTTGGAGGGCGAGGCAGATGCACTGCTCTTCCCCGACATTGTGGGAGCGAATGCTTTTTACAAGACCATGCCCTTCTTTGCAAATGCCGAAATTGCGGGAGTATTGCAGGGCACAGACTGTCCCGTGGTGCTTTCTTCAAGAGGCGACAGCGTCTTGACCAAGTATTATAGTATTGCCGTAGCACTTGCGTAAAACAACCTCCCTTCTAATTATTATAGAATCCCATATAATAGAATGAGAATCCTTGCTATTAACCCCGGTTCTACGACTACAAAAATTGCTGTCTATGAAGACGAAAAGAAGGTTTTTGTAGAAAGTATTAACCACCCTGAAGAAGAACTTTCACACTTCGTTCGTGTAACCGACCAGTACGATTACCGCAAGAAGCACATCTTAACCTGCCTCTCTAATCACGCCGTGCCTTTTGAATTTGACGCTATTATCGGTCGCGGTGGGTTAGGCAAACCCACACGTGGGGGTGTTTATGAAGTAAATGCCCAACTGCGCCTCGATATGCTCAATGCGCAGCGCAAGCATGCCTGCAACTTGGGTTGCTTAATTGCTTACGAGTTGGCACACATGCTTCCCGATTGTCGCGCTCTCACTGCCGACCCCGTAACAGTAGATGAAATGGAAGACGTTGCCCGTCTTACGGGTTCTACGCTTATGCCCCGTCGCTCCATTTGGCATGCCTTGAATCAGCGTGCTATTGCTTTCCGTTTTGCAAAGGAGCAGGGTAAGAAGTATGAAGACTTTAACCTCATCGTTGCTCACCTCGGCGGCGGTATTTCGGTAGCAGCGCACCAAAAGGGTAAGGCTATTGATGTAAATAACGCACTCGATGGCGAAGGACCCTTCTCTCCTGAACGCGCAGGTACACTTCCTACTTCCGACCTCATTACCCTTTGCTATAGTGGTGTTTATACGAAGAACGAAATCATGAAGCGCATTGTGGGTAAGGCAGGTGTGGCAGCGCATCTCGGCACAAGTGATGTGCGCAAGGTGATGGAGCGTATTGAGAATGGTGACCGCAATGCGAAGTTAGTAATTGACGCACTTTGCTATCAGGTGGCGAAGAGCATAGCTGCCCAAAGCGCTGTAATGTATGGTAAGGTAGATGCCATCCTCCTCACTGGCGGATTGGCATATTCCGAATACATCACCAGCAAAATTGCAGAGCGCGTAGACTTCCTTGCTCCCGTTCACGTATATCCCGGAGAAGACGAAATGCAAGCCATGGCCGACAACGCTTTTGCCGTATTGAAGGGCGAGCGTGAGGTGATGACGTATGCGTAAGTAATTATTGACCGGACGGCGCTCTCCCCCTGTTTATAGGGGGAGGGGACCACGTAGTGGTGAGGGGGTGCAGAATACGCACCACACAGCATTTTACTCACTACTCACTTAAAATTGCACCCCATCACCACCTGCGTTGGTCCCCTCACCATATAAACAGTGGGAGAGCGCCAAT
>JAGBYW010000190.1 GCA_017628555.1 Bacteroidaceae bacterium
TGGAAAGAATAGACCCATCGTTTGCGAAGTTATCACTACCCCCTATCTCCCTGACTATCCCTCTCGAGACGAACGCACCTGCTTTAAGGACAATGATTATCTCTCGGGAGATAGCGTGACCGTCGTGGGATGGATTAAGAATATGACGCCCGAGATGCAAAACGAAGGAGGCGGAAAATATGTGGATGTGGCAATTATGAATTTTGTCACAGAAACGGAAGAAGAATTCAACGCTCCGCTTGATTCAGAAGGGCGCTTCAAGATTACCGTGCCTGTGCTCAACACTACTCAAGTTTACGTTGATTGGGGGCGCAGTAATATCAATACGGTGATTGAACCGGGCGAGACGTACTACTTTCTTTACGATGTTAAAACCGGTCAGCGCTTGGTCATGGGCAAAGATGCCCGATTGCAAAACGAACTTTGGGCTTACCCCGAGGAAATTGGGTATTACAATGTGCAACGGTATTATCGCGAAGTGCACCACAGTAAGGTTGCTTTCGGCAGTTTAGCGGAGGAGAAAGTTATGGAGTACCTTGACTTTATGAAGCAAAACAAACAGGATGCTGATAGTCTGCTTGACCTCCGCATAAAAGAGCATCCCCATCTTTCTACGCGCTATGTCAATTACCTCCGCAACTATTACACGACCAATATGGGGGCATATCTAATGCAAACGCGTTTCTATGCTAAGGATTATAAATTGCCCAAGGATTTCATGGACTTTGTGACCACTGAATGTTGGGCAAGAAGGAGTGTGCCCTACACGCTTTACTGCGACATGAATGACTTTACCAATGATTACTTCGAATACATGGATGAAGAACTATCAGGAACGGATGCCATTGATCTGGTTCTTACACACGTTCAAAAAGGAACCATCACCTTGAGCGAGACGGAGCGTCAGGCTTTTCAGAACTACAAAGGAGAATTGGAGCAACTCCGCAAGGCGGTGGAAGGATGCACGGTAGAAGAGAAGAAAGCTTTGGTGGAGGATTTTAACAATGGCGAATTGGTGACGCAAGTCAATAAGGTGTTTATACGTTTGCAATCAGAATTGCGAGAAGCAGACCTAATTGACAGAGCACAAAGAGTTACAGAGAAAGTAAAGTGTGGTTCCGTTCTGCGCGACTTGTATACTGCGCACATACTGTATGATTATATAAACGACATGCGTCAACCGCTCGCTGCTATGACAATTGATTGGCTGAATGAAAATATCAAGTTGGACTTTGCCCGTCAGCAAGTTTTGGCGTTGAATGAGAAGTACGAAGCATTGTCCCGAAAGGATTTCTCCAACTCTACGAACCTGCTCTCTACCGACAATCTGGAAGGCATCACTGAGGGGGAACAGATTTTGCGCAAGATTATCGAACCCTGGAAAGGCAAAATCATCTTGATAGATGTGTGGGGCACTTGGTGCGGTCCTTGTAAGGAAGCCTTGAAGCACAGTCAGGAACTTTATGAACGCATGAAGCCTTACGACATGTTCTTCCTCTACATGGCTAATAACTCTAACGAAA
>JAGBYW010000017.1 GCA_017628555.1 Bacteroidaceae bacterium
ATTAGTAACATAAAAAAAATTATTAGTAACATAATTTAAAATATATTACTAATAATTTTTCCTTCCTTATTTATCTGATTTTCTGACGTTTACAAAGGTGCTTGATTCTCCTAAAACACATGGGAGAATATGTGTTTAGCGACACTCGTGGATTTGTTTATTTTAACTTCCAACCTTTTTCGGTATATACCATCTGTAGCAGAATTTCTTCGGGGGCAGCTTTGTTATAGTATTGACGAATATAAACCGTGGCATATTCGTTATTATTGTTCTTTTGAATGCGCTCAATTTTGATTGAGTCCACCTTACCGTATTTTTCTGTTAGTTCTGCCCATTGTTGTTTGTAGAGATTTATGATTTGCTCTCTGTAAAATCTGGGTTTTCCTTGGCATGAGGCAATATGGCTGACGTATTCACTAAAGTGCCCATCAATGTAGTGGTTGTAAATGTGATGTACTTCTTCTGGCGTCGGCCCTGTTTCATTAGAAGAACCGACGGACTCTCTCTTTGTGCAAGCGGAAATCACAAGAAGCAGACCTATACCCAATATTTTGAGTATTTGGGTATAGGTCTGCTGGAAGTTATTCAATATCATTCTGTCATTCATATTTTATTTCTGACGGATGAAAATGTTTATGGGAGTACCATTGAAGTCCCACTTTTCGCGAATCTTGTTTTCAAGGAAGCGCTTGTAAGGTTCCTTGACATATTGGGGAAGATTGCAATAGAATACAAATGAAGGAACCTGCGTGTTGGGCAACTGAGCGCAATACTTAATCTTAATGTACTTACCCTTGATTGATGGGGGAGGATATGCCTCGATAAGGGGAAGCATTTCTTCGTTGAGTTTGTGAGTTGTGATACGACGTGTACGATTGAGGTAAACCTCCTTCGCCGTTTCAAGTACCTTAAAGATGCGCTGCTTGGTAAGAGCAGAACCGAAGATTATGGGGAAATCCTTGAAGGGAGCCATACGTTCGCGGATGGCATTCTCAAAGGTAGAGATGACTTGTTGCGACTTATCTTCTACGGTGTCCCACTTATTAACGACTACTACAAGACTCTTGTTGTTGCGCTGAATGAGTTGGAAGATATTCATATCCTGGCTTTCGATACCGCGTGTTGCATCAATAAGAAGGAGGCAGACATCAGAGTTTTCAATCGCTCTGATAGAGCGCATTACTGAGTAGAATTCAAGGTCTTCAGTAACTTTGTTTTTCTTACGGATACCAGCTGTATCAACGAGGTAGAAGTCGAAACCAAACTTGTCATAACGCGTAAGGATAGAGTCGCGAGTGGTACCTGCAATGTCGGTTACAATATGGCGGTCCTCACCGATAAAGGCGTTAATAAGACTTGACTTTCCGGCATTTGGGCGACCGACGATAGCAAAGCGGGGGATGTTGTCTTCACCCTCAGCTTCAGCTTTTTCTGCGCCTAACTTTTCAACGATTTGGTCGAGCAAATCACCTGTTCCCGAACCTGTAGCAGCACTTACACAGAAGGGATCGCCAAGACCGAGAGCATAAAATTCTGCTGAAGCATAGCGGTCTTCATTGCTGTCCGTCTTGTTGGTGCAAAGGATAATGGGGAGGTCCTTTGTACGTCGAAGAATACCTGCCACCTGTTCATCCAAGTCGGTAACACCGTTCTTAATATCTACAACGAAGAGGATAAGGTCAGCTTCTTCAGTAGCCAACTTTACTTGCTTACGGATTTCTTCTTCAAAAATATCGTCGCTATTGACTACCCAACCACCTGTATCAACGATTGAAAATTCGCGCTGACACCATTCTACCTTACCATACTGACGGTCACGCGTTGTGCCTGCTTCGTCAGAAACGATAGCTGAACGTGTGCCAGTAAGGCGGTTAAAGAGTGTAGATTTGCCAACATTGGGGCGGCCTACTATTGCAACTAATGCCATATTTATCTAATGTTAAATGTGAATATGCGAAGTGCTTCGTAGACCTACTCTTTTTATTCGTGAGAATAACCGTAGCTCTCTAAGCGCTTCGTAGAGTTTCTCCAATCTTTATCCACCTTAACAAATACTTCAAGGAAGATACTCTTTTGGAAAAACTTCTCTAATGTCTTGCGTGCCTCTGTACTTACTTTCTTCAGGGCTACGCCTTTGTGTCCGATGATAATTCCCTTTTGCGAGTCGCGCTCCACATAAATAATGGCATTGATGTGAATGCTTTTGTCGCTCTCCTTAAATTGTTCAACAACAACTTCAACGGAGTAGGGGATTTCCTTATCGTAGTAAAGCAATATCTTCTCGCGGATGATTTCCGTGACGAAGAATCGTGCGGGTTTGTCTGTCCACTGATCTTTCTCGAAATAGGGAGGTGACAGCGGGATGAGTTCCTTGATGCGCTTGAGCACATTATCAACGTTGAACTTTGCCTGTGCTGAAATTGGGAAAATCTCTGCGGTGGGAAGGAATTTCTTCCATTCCATTACAAGTGCCTCCAATTTCTTTTGATCAGAAAGGTCAATCTTATTGATGAGCAGCAGGATGGGGACATTCAACTTCTGCACCTTTTCAAGAAATTCAATGTTTTTGTCGGGTTGCTCAATGACATCTGTTACATAGAGCAAAACGTCTGCATCTTGGAGCGCTGACTCCGAGAAGGCGAGCATTGATTCCTGAAGTTTGTAATTGGGTTTCAATACTCCAGGTGTGTCTGAAAACACAATTTGTGCGTCTTCGGAGTTGATGATTCCCATAATGCGGTGGCGCGTGGTTTGAGCCTTAAAAGTGGCGATAGAAATACGCTCACCCATGAGGAGGTTCATCAATGTGCTTTTCCCAACGTTTGGATTGCCGACGATATTGACAAACCCTGCTTTGTGGTTGGGTTTATTTTCCATCATAAGCCCACTTGAGATATGCGGCACCCCATGTGAAACCAGCACCGAAGGCGGTCAGGATGAGGTTGTCGCCCTTCTTCAACTGCTTTTCATAATCCCACAATGCAAGGGGAAGAGATGCGGCAGAAGTATTACCGTACTTCTGAATGTTCATCATCACCTTTTCAGGTTCTACTTCAAGACGCGCGGAAACCGCTTCGATGATACGTACGTTTGCTTGGTGGGGGAGCACCCAAGAAATATTTTCCTTTGTAAGGTTGTTGCGTTCCGCTATCTTCGTACAAGCATCGGTCATGTTGGTTACGGCAAACTTAAATACCGTCTTACCTTCCTGGTGAACGAAGTGCATGCGATGTTCAATCGTATAATGTGAGGGAGGACAAACCGAACCACCTGCCTTCATGCAGAGGTAGGGGAGACCGAGACCATCGGTGCGGAGGTGAGAATCCATCCATCCGTATTCTTCAGTTGAACCTTCTACCAACACAGCAGCAGCACCGTCGCCAAAGATGGGACATGTTGCGCGGTCGGTATAGTCAACGGCACTTGACATCTTGTCGGCACCACAAACTACAACCTTCTTGTATCTTCCGCTTTGAATCAAACTTGCGGCGGTGTCCATTGCATAGAGGAAACCACAACAAGCTGCTTGCATGTCAATAGCGTGAGCATTCTTCATGCCAACTCTTCCCAAAACTATGCTTGCCGTTGAAGGGAAATGGAAGTCGGGCGTAGATGTTGCAACGATGATGCAATCAATTTCAAGAGGGTCGGTACCCGTCTTTTCAAGAAGTTGCTTCACCGCCTTGCGTGCCATATAACTTGTGCCAAGACCTTCTTCATTCAGGAGACGACGTTCCTTAATGCCAATTCGAGTCATGATCCACTCGTCGTTGGTGTCAACCATGCGAGAGAGTTCATCGTTACTCAAAACGTATTCTGGTACATAACCACCAACACCAGTGATTACTGCATTGATTTTTTCCATAGTTGTTAAGGGGATTATTGGAGTTTCCAATCAAGGGACTAACCTAAAAAATATGGAGTTAAAAGCAAAAAGAGACTCACACATTTATAAGCACGTGTTTGTAAACTTTCAGCTTTTAACTCCCTTGTATAAAAGTTGATTATTCAGCAACTTCGTCAACTACGATAGCGAGCTTACCACGATAGTAACCACATGTGGGGCATACCGTGTGGTAGATGTGCCAACCACCGCAATTAGCGCAAACCGCGAGTGTAGGAGCTACTGCCTTGTCATGTGTACGACGCTTAAGTGTTCTTGTCTTTGACTGTCTTCTTTTAGGATGTGCCATTTTGTTTGAAAAATTTTAGATGTGTTAAATTTTAGTGTTGTCAGATTGTGTTTAGAGTTTTAGTTCAGCAATTATTCGTCTAAACACTCATCATTCTCGTAGCAAATGCGACTGAGCATGTCCTCATTACACTCCCCCACTTGGTGGGTGCGCTGAATAGGGAGTGAAAGTTCCACGATTTCGTAGACGTCCCAAGAAGCGTCGTACATGTTCGTATTCTTGGGGATGAATTTAATGTCATCAGCCGTGGAGTCGGATTCATCATTATAGGTAAGTTTGATGGTCTCCTCGGCATCAACGACAAGGGCCAGGTCATCGAGACATCTGTCGCATTCAACAATAACTTCGCCTTGGATAACGAACTTCAAGGTATAAACCTCTCCTGAATGTTCACGGATATTCAAGTTTACCTTGACGTTTCCGCCCTTAATGGTTTCCTGATCCAACGCCGTGAAAAAGTCTCCGTCAAGAGTAATTTCCAACTTCATTCCGTCAGAAGGAATTTTTGAGAGATTGATATTTAGAAGATCCATTATTGCCATAGCGAGTGCAAAGTTACTACTTTTTTTAGTTTTGACACATTTTTCTTTCCTCTTTTTTACCCATTAAAGTCGTCTAACACACTTCTTTCGGTTGAAAAATGCTAAAATTCGCTTGTTAGTGCGGTATAAGGGGAGTAAAAATGGGTAAATTAGAAGTTTGGGATAACTTATTTTAATGTCTATTCCTTCAAAACTTTGGTGCAATTTTCGTAGGGGGATGATAAGCGTTAAGAGGAGGGATATAATGATGATAGTGTGGGCAATAACTTCCCAAATCATCGGTGAATTCGGGGTAAATGTCAGGGTGCTGAGTGATGTGTTACTTCCGTTATAACTCATCCATAACGCTACGTTTTGAATAATCGTGTAAAGGAGAAGCAGGGGAAGGGTGAGCAAAAAGCAGGTGCTGATGTTGTAAATCGCGTTAAGAATCCTTGTCTTGGGTGACGTATAATAATATATAATGTGGTGCTCCAACGCATCTTGGTGATAATCGCTTGCATGCGAATCGGCATTAAGCACACGGGTATCCATGGAGAGTGATGCACAAACGCGTCCAGTCTTTGAGAGGTGTTCTACAAGCAAGGGGAGGGTGCCGATAGTAAGGCGCGTGTGTTGATTGGAGAAACCTTGTTGCTCCAGGAAATGACTTCTACTCACGAGGGCATGCGTTAAATATCCGCCCGTGTAGTGTCCTCGGCGTGAGACCTTATAATTTAGTATGTTTTGAAGGTGCACATCGTAGTGCCATAGCGAAGTCTTGCGTGCACTTAACGCATAATTAGAATAGCCTACGACAATGTTACAATCGTGCTTACGGGCTTCCATCATTTCCCTCAACCAATGAGGCGAAGGGGGAAGTACATCGGCATCAAGGAGCATTACCCATTCGGTGCGTGCACCTTTTACTCCAACGCTCACGGCCAACTTCTCACGATCAATGAGGTGCGTAGTCGTAGCGATGTTCGTGTGCTTAAGATGGCGAAAATCTCGCTCCAAGCGGAGAAGCGTTTCTTCAACGGACTTCTCGCCCGAGTAATTGGCGATAAGTACATGAATTGCTCCCGCATATTGCTGGTTGAAGATACAAGTAATCAGGTCGTTAAGTTCAGATACCTCACGCTCAAGTGGAATCACGATGGTTATAGGTAATGCTTCTTTCTCCTTCTCTTCGCCTTTCCCCTTTGAAAGCAAGGGCATGCGGTAGTACCTCCATCTTAAAATAAAGAGGAGGGGCAACCAAATGAAGATGATGAGGAGAAAGGGGATAAAATACATTACTTGATGCGTGGTTCTTGCTGATTTATAGGTGATTTCCCGAATATAAGGTGCAACTTATCGATGAATAGGGGGCATATGGAAAATTATCTCGGACTTAATTAAAATTATTCGGCACATAAATTAAATTATTCGGCACATAATTTTTACGAAGTCCCGTCTATTTTTTGCTCTCTCGGTTTACCTTGTTTGGCAATGAAGTTGTCTTCTAAATTCCGCACAACAAATGGCGGTGGCGATGGCTACATTCAAGCTTTCCGAAGTCTCGCATCCAGCTGGGTGAGGAGGGATGAAGAGCTTTTGATTGATGTATGCTTGCGTTTCGGGACGGATGCCATTTCCCTCATTACCCATAATAAGCAATCCGTTGGGAGAGAGGGTTTTGCCGTAGATATTTTCGCCTTCAAGGAAGGTGCCGTAAACGGGGATACCTTGGGGAATGGAAGAGAGAAAACGGGTGAGGTTTGTGTAATGGAGCGCGACACGCGTAATGGCGCCCATTGTGGCTTGAATGACCTTTGGGGCAAATGCGTCGGCGGTGTCTTCCGAGCAAATGATGTGGTGAATGCCAAACCAATCGGCAAGTCGGATAATCGTGCCGAGGTTGCCAGGGTCTTGCACTCCGTCGAGTACGATGCAGAGTTCCTCACGCATCACTTCACCGGATAGAGGAGTAGGAGTGGGTTGGCGGAACACGGCAATCACATCGCGGGGTGTTTTTAATTGAGAGCACTTTTGGAGTTCGGCTTCCGAGATTTCAAAAATCTCATCGACCTTCAACTCGGGGTGTTGTGAAAGGTATTCTTTCGTGCCACAAAGCATAAGGCAACGAAAGTAGGGGAGAATGTCTCCCACTACCTTCGCTCCTTCCGCAAGGAATACGCCCTCTTCATCGCGAAATTTCTTCTTCGCAAGGGAGGTGATGTATTTGATTTTGTTTTTCGTAAGCATGGTGCTTATTTCTTACATGTTGCCTTAATCTGAGGACTCGGAGAGACTCTGAGGAAATCTGAGAAACTCTGAGGATTCGGAGGGCTCTGAGAAACTCTGAGGGCTCTGATTACTCCGAAAAAACTCGGAGGAACTTACTAATCCATTCTATCGCGATAATCCTCGTACTGATAATTACGAAGTATGTTGAGGGTGCCGTCGAGGTGGAGGAGTGCGAGTGAGGGATGGTGGATGCCGTTAAACATATTGGTCTTTACCGTGGTGTAGTGAATCATGTCCTCAAAGATGATGGTGTCGCCCACTTCAAGGGTACGATTGAAGCGCCAATATCCCATGAAATCGCCCGAGAGGCACGAATTTCCGCCCAGGCGGTATACGCATGGCTCGGTTTCATGACCTACGGCGTCTTCGCCCTCGAGGGTTTCGGCATTTCTCACGCGTGGCCAGTAGGGCATTTCAAGGCAATCGGGCATGTGGCACGTGAATGAGACGTTGAGAATGGCGGTTTTGATGCCGTGATTTTCTATGATGTCTACCACGCGTGACACGAGCGGACCTGTTTGCCAGGCGAAGGCAGAACCGGGTTCGAGAATGACCTTGAGGTTTGGATATTTCGCACGGAAGGCTTGAAGCAAACCGATGAGGTGCTCTACATCGTAATCGGCGCGCGTCACCAAGTGGCCACCTCCAAGGTTCAACCACTTTATTTTGGGCAACCACGCTCCGAATTTCTCCTCAATATGGCGCAAGGTGTTTCCCAAAGCATAGGATGAACTCTCGCAATGGCAATGGCAATGAAACCCTTCAATCTGCTTGGGGAGTTCGGCGGGAAGGTCTTTTGCCAAGACTCCGAAGCGTGACCCCGGTGCGCAAGGATTGTAGAGGTCGGTTTCGATTTCGCTATATTCAGGATTTATGCGCACACCACACGACACGCCCTCGGCACGACGCACAAATCGCTCGAATTGTGTAAGCGAGTTGAAGGAGATGTGGCTTGAGCATTTCACGATTTCATCGAAGGTTTCGTCCTCATAAGCGGGTGAATAGGTGTGTGCTTTAGAACCAAATTCCTCGAGCGCCAAGCGTGCTTCGTAGAGCGACGAAGCGGTTGTGTGGGTGATGTATTCGCGGAAGATGGGGAAGGTTTTCCAAAGCGCAAATGCCTTAAACGCCAAGATAAATTCCACACCTGCTCGGTCGGCTATGCTCTTGATGAGCGAGAGGTTACGGCGCAACTTTTCTTCTTCAAGTATATAGCAAGGTGAAGGCGAATTTGAGTAGGGATTGTTGTACATAAATCCAAACACTTGTTTTATTTAATAAAGGACCTTAAAGCCAAATGTCCTTAAGGTCCCTATTTTGTATTCAATTATTATGAATGTCAAGCATTACATGATGCCGCGTTCACGGAGTTCAAGTTGCCACTTCCAAGCCGTGCTGAGTGAATCTTCGAGCGTGTGAACGGCCTTCCAACCGAGCTTTTGGTTTGCCTTGTCTACGTTACCCCAAACCTTTTCGATGTCACCGGGGCGACGTGCTACAACCTTGTAGTTGAGCTTCACACCTGTGCACTTTTCGAAGGTGTTGATGAGTTCGAATACGGTCACGCCCTTACCTGTACCTACGTTGTAGATTTCTACGGGTTCTTCGTTCTTGCCGTTGAGGATGCGTTCCATTGCGCAAACGTGTGCCTTAGCGAGGTCGATTACGTAGATGAAGTCGCGGATGCAAGAACCGTCGGGAGTGTCATAGTCGTCACCAAATACAGAGAGGCATTCGCGGATACCGATAGCCGTCTGAGTGAGGTAAGGAATCAAGTTAGCGGGCACACCATTGGGCATTTCGCCGATGATAGCAGAGGGGTGTGCGCCGATGGGGTTGAAGTAACGGAGAAGGATTGCCGAGATGGGAGCGCCGCTCTTCACGTAGTCCTGAACGATTTCTTCGTTAATCGCCTTCGTGTTACCATAGGGGCTTTCGGCCTGCTTGAGAGGAGCATTTTCGGTAACGGGGAGGTTTTCGGGGTCGGGCTGACCGTAAACCGTGCAACTTGATGAGAAGATGATACCCTTCACGTTGTACTTAGGCATCAACTTGAGGAGGTTGATGAGCGAAAC
>JAGBYW010000191.1 GCA_017628555.1 Bacteroidaceae bacterium
CTCCAAAGGCATAGGATGTGATGTTGGTGCAGAAGCCCGAGAAGTAATACACGTCGATGGGAGCAAGGTCGTATTCAAATCCGCCGATGCCGATAACCTGTTTACCGCCCGAGAAGCTCCAGTTGTTTTTGGTGTAGGTGAGGTAAAGCCAGTCGGTAGCGTCGAAATAGCTCATGTCCTTGTGGGGCTTGTTGAGGCGTTGGCGGTACGAGTAAGTGATGTTCTCGCCAATCTGTCCGTCGAGGCGGATGTTGAGGAACTTGCCCTTGAATCCCGATTCGGCATCTACGCTCGAACCGTCGTCGTAAAAGCGCTGGTAATCGCCGCGTGCTTCGAGGCGCAAGGTGTTGAGCTTATGGGTTTGGGCGAAGAAGGGGGCGCAAGGGAGGAGGAGCAGGAGGAGGAAGAGGAGTTTTTTCATATAAAAGAGGAGGGGGATTGCCCAGCGGCGGTGTCGCTGAGAAGGGAACTAATGTTGGGGTGAGGATATACGACAGACCCCCTGCGGGAGGGGGCCTGTGGAATTTTTAGAAAGGAGGTGTTGCTCGTTGTCGTTAGACCGTAGTTTTAACCCTTGGCTGCTTCAAGATTATAAAGCGGGTTGGCATACATCTTTAAGATGCATTCGCGCAAGAAGGGTACGTCCTTGTTGGGAAGGTCGATAAGGTCAATGCGACTGCTGAGGTAGTTCTCAAACTTTGCCTTGTCCTTCGCCGTATAGTTGGCAGCGTAAGTATTTGTTCCGCTCAAGAGGTCGGCTGCTACGTAGTTGCCGGGATAAATCATGTAACGGCTGTGGATTTCCTTGTCCATGCGACGCGCAATTTCGGGGAAGATTTCATTCTTCGGCAGGTCGGCGAGTTCATCAATCCATGTGTTGATGCAGGGAGCACAAGCGTAGTGCACACGTCCCTTCTGTCCCTTGATACCCGTAGCCATGTTCTTCATGTCATCAGCCTTCGACTTCTTGAAAGTCTTGTCGTCACGCTTCTGCTGGAATTCCTGTGCCTTGAGATAGTCGCAGGGGTCGTACTCATACGAGATGGTCAGTGGCACAATATTGAGTTCCTTCAGACTCTCAATCACATTGCCGTCTTTGCCCAAGGCAAGCATCTTCAACACGGACTCTTGTGTGCGGTCGTTAGAGTCTTTGGCACGTCCTTCGCGCTGTGCAATCCAGAGGTGTTCCTTCTTCTGCGTCACCGCAAAGTGCATGTAGCGGCTCATAGTCTTGCTGGCCTCCAACATTTCGCGCATCGAGAGCGAGCGTTGTACGATGAACGCTTTGTTGACCCTTACAATGTCCTTAATCCAAGGTTTGATGAGAAGGTTATCACCAATGGCAATTTCAACGGTAGTCTCGTAACCGTTCTTTACCAAAAGGCAACTCAAGTAAGCCGAGTCGAGCACGATGTCGCGGTGGTTGGACACGAAGGTGTAACGTGCCTTGCGGTCGGGGAGTGCTGTGGCGTCGAGGGTGCAACCCTTTGTAGCGCTCCACCAACTTAAGTAGATGATGGGCTTAATAATCTTCAGCTGAAACTCAAGATTTGTCTTGCACGACTTCACATACTTCTTGATGAGGCAGTAGGGAATGAAGGGAAGTGTCTTCTTGATGAGTTTCTTCAAGAACTTGTCTTCCAAAAGTCGCTCAAAAACCTCGGGGAGTTCCTCCGGAGCGTACGGGCGGATGTTATCAAATTCTGCGGGTATCTTCATGGCGGTAAGGGGTGTTGGTTAAAGCTTCATTTCAATAATATCGGCAAGCACATCCTTGATGTCCAAGCCTGCGGCACGCACCTGTTGGGGAATAAAACTGGTGGCGGTCATGCCGGGCGTGGTGTTGACTTCAAGAAGGTTGATTTCTTCCTCACCAGGAGTGCCCGAAAGGATATAGTCAATGCGGATAATGCCGAAGCAGTCGAGGGCGCGGTAGATGAACTTCGTCATCTCGCTCACGCGCTGTGCTGTAGTGGGCGCAATGCGGGCGGGCGTGATTTCTTCTACCTTACCGTTATACTTGGCGTCGTAGTCAAAGAATTCCTGAGTGGTAACTACTTCCGTGATGGGGAAAGTTACAACTTCGCCGTCCTTACGCTTGTAGCAACCGCAGGTGATTTCGGTGCCCACCATGAGTTTCTCAATCATGACCTCGTCGCTCTCGTTCATCGCCTTCTCAATGGCAGGAGCAAGGTCGGCTTCAGTTTTTACCTTGGTTACGCCAAAACTACTGCCGCCCGCATTGGGCTTTACGAAGCAGGGAAGTCCGAGGCGCTCAATGATTTCTGCATCCGCAGGGCGCTCAAGACCTTTGCGCACCACGTAGCTGTCGCTCACATGGATTTGAGGAAAGGCGCGGAGGTAGTTGTTGAGGGCAAACTTGTTGAAGGTAAGTGCTTCGACAAACACACCGCTCGTAGAGTAGGGCATGCCGATGAGGTCGAAATACCCTTGCAGGATGCCGTTTTCGCCGGGTGTGCCGTGAATGGTGATGTAGGCAAAGTCAAAGGTGAATTGTCCTTCGGGAGTAGCGAATGAGAAGTCCGCCTTGTTCATCGGAAGGCGCTCGCCGTTGTAAAGTGCAAACCACTGCTGCCCACGAAGTTCTACAACTACGGGGTTGAACTTCTCCTTGTCCATAAAGGAAAGGATGCCTTCGGCGCTGCGTAAGGATACGCCGTATTCTGAGGAGTCGCCGCCAGCGACGATCGCAATATTTTTCTTCATAGATGATAGGAATGAGTCATTTTGAGGGACTAAAATTGCTTGAAAAACAGTGTTTGTAACTAATTGATTTTCAAGTACCTCTGAAGGTGAAAATTATTAGTAACCTTTTTTAAAATATGTTACTAATAATTTTTTTTATGTTACTAATAATTTTCACTACAATAGGTTTAGTTTTTTGCCACTCAGGTTTAGCTTAATTCCGAAATGCTTTTCATGGCTCCTGCAGTATAGGTGCGCCACTTTTCAAGGAGTACCGTCATGTCGGGAGGGAGAGGGGCGTAGAAATCCATCTCTTCGCCCGTGCGGGGATGCTTAAAGCCGAGCGTCATGGCGTGGAGCGCTTGACGGGGACAGGTGGCGAAGCAATTTCGGATGAAGCTGTTGTAGGTTGAACTCTGCGTGCCGCGCAAAATTTGGTCTCCGCCGTAACGCTCGTCGCAGAAGAGCGGATGCCCCAAGTGTTTCATGTGTGCACGAATCTGATGGGTGCGACCTGTTTCGAGAACGCATTCTACAAGCGTCACATAACCGAAGCGCTCCAGCACGCGGTAGTGCGTCACGGCGTGTTTGCCGATGCCAGAGTCGGGAGGATACACCGCCATCTGCATGCGGTCTTTCTGGTGGCGCCCAATGTTTCCCTCTATGCGCCCTTCGTTTTCGTGGAAGTTACTCCACACGAGGGCGTTGTAACGGCGGCGCGTTGTTTTGTTAAAGAATTGCCAGCCGAGGTGAGTCTTCGCGTCGGGCGTCTTTGCTACGACAAGCAGGCCGGAAGTATCTTTGTCAATTCTGTGGATAAGTCCTACGCTGGGGTCGTTAGGATCGTAGTTGGGATTGTCTCGAAGGTGCCACGCAATGGCGTTGACGAGCGTTCCGGTGTAGTTTCCGCATCCGGGATGCACTACAAGGCCCGCAGGCTTGTTGATGACCATGATGTCGCTGTCTTCATACACCACCTCCAAGGGAATGTCTTCGGGGAGGATGAGGTTTTCGTAGCGCGGACGGTCGAGTAGCAGGGTTACAACGTCGTTGGGTTTTACGCGGTAGTTACTCTTGACGGGCGAACCATTGACGTGTATAAAACCCGACTTGGCCGCCGCCTGAATACGGTTGCGCGAGGTGTCGGGCATGAGGTTCATCAGGAACTTGTCGATGCGCAGGAGTTCCTGACCCTTATCTGCTACGACGCGGAAGTGCTCGTAGAGTCCGCCGCTCTCGCCCTCTTCGTCGGTGTCCTCATCGTTGCAGAGCGGTGCGGCGGGGAGTGTTATATCTTCTTCACTATGGAATGTCATCGTGTGTATGATTCTTTACAGACAACCTAATCGGTTAAAATTCTTCTTCGGCAGCAAAATCTTCCTCCGTACCTTTACCAACTACCAGTGTGATGGGCAAGTCTACGGGTATTCTTTCGCCAGCATTTACGTCACGTCCGCGCACCTTCACGGCATATACCCAATCGCGGTCGCCTGAGATGTATTTGTGTTCGGTGAGTGTGAATCCGAGGGTGCGGAGTCGTGCTTCGGCTTCGCGCACCGAGGTGTTGTTTGCCAAGTCGGGGATGGTCATGGGGCGCGCTCCGTTGGCATTTATCGTGAGGTTGATGGTGCGCCCTGACTTTACGTGCTTGCCCGGTGCGATAGATTGGTCAAGAAGTGTATAGGGCGCTTGCGTTGTTACATACCCCGTGTCGGTTACAACTCCCAAAAGTCCCAATGCCTCTAAGCGCATCATGGCTGCCTCGGGTTTCTGACCACGCAAGTCGGGCACCTCGATGCTTTCACCGTGGCGCGTATAATTATTGAGGAAGATCATTGTGCCCGAAATAACAATCGCGAGAAAAAGCAGCATTGCAAGGGCATTTCCCCATACCATAGGGCTGATGAGTTTCTTGCCGATATTTTTGAAGTCCATTTTTTTGAAGATTTGTACTTTGGCAAAGTTAAAATAAAAAAATGAGAGAAGTAAGATTTCTTGGAAAAACCTACTTCTCTCATTATTTCTTGAAACCTCGTCGCATGTAGTCTCTCGACTACGCAGAGATTTACTTCTTGCCGTGAACTTCGTCAGATACGGTCAACTTCTTGCGGCCCTTAGCGCGGCGAGCTGCCAAAACGCGACGACCATTTGCTGTCAGCATGCGCTGACGGAAACCATGCTTGTTGTTTCTCTTGCGGTTGTGAGGTTGGAATGTTCTTTTCATTGTCGTATATTATTTTCTTGTTAATCAACGGATGTGGGTTTTCGGGGTGCAAAGTTAGGAATAATTTTTAACCCTGCAAAATATTCTCCATCTTTTTTAATTGTCAGCGAGATAAACTCCTAAGATAATCTAAATATATAGATAATATAGAAATTATAGAAAATATAGAGAATACATCTGTCTCGTAAGACTTTTCCCTTACTGTCCCGAGAAGCGCTTCACCTGTTCAGCAATGAGTTCGGCATCGTCGAAGTAGTTAATCTTCATGGCGCGACGCACATCGTCGAGTGTTGCTGCGGCAACTTCACGCGCATCTTCGCAACCGCGCTTGAGCATGTCGTAGATGGCGGGGATGTCCTTCTGGAACTCCAAACGGCGCTGGCGGATGGGCTCAAGGGTTTCGTTGAGGATGCTTTCAAGGAAGCGCTTGCATTTCACGTCGCCGAGTCCGCCACGTGTGTAGTGTTCCTTGAGTTCGTTGAGGTTGGCATAGTCCTTCCAGTAACGGTCAAAGTGTTCGTCGGTACAGAACGCATCGAGGTACGTAAACACTGCGTTACCTTCTACGTGCCCAGGGTCGCTCACGTTTACGTGTAAGGGGTCAGTGTACATCGACATAACCTTCTTGCGCATCTCATCGGCGGTCTCAGAAAGGTAAATGCAGTTGCCCAATGACTTAGACATCTTCGCCTTACCGTCAGTACCGGGGAGGCGGAGACAAGCCGCATTTTCGGGAAGCATAATCTGTGGTTCAACAAGCGTTTCGCCATAGATGTGGTTGAAGCGGCGCACGATTTCAGTCGCCTGCTCAATCATGGGGCGCTGGTCCTCACCTGCGGGAACGGTTGTCGCACGGAAGGCAGCGATGTCGGCAGCCTGAGAAACGGGATAGGTGAAGAAACCTACGGGGATTGAACTTTCAAATCCGCGCATGGCGATTTCAGTCTTCACTGTGGGGTTGCGCTGCAAGCGACTCACGCTTACGAGGTCCATAAAGTAGAACGAGAGTTCGCAGAGTTCAGGAATCTGACTCTGAATGAAGAGTGTTACCTTTTCAGGGTCAAGTCCGCACGCCAAATAGTCGAGTGCCACTTCGATAACATTCTGACGCACCTTCTCGGGATTGTCAATGTTGTCGGTAAGCGCCTGAGCATCGGCGATAAACACGAACATTTTCTTGTAGTCGCCCTCATTCTGAAGTTCAACTCGGCGACGGAGTGAACCTACAAAGTGACCAATATGAAGGCGGCCCGTAGGACGGTCGCCGGTAAGGATAATCTTTTCGTTTGCCATAAGGAGCAGAGTGATTTAATGGTAGTTGCGGGAGACTTGCGCAAAGCAAATTCCCACGGACTGCAAAAGTACGAATTTCTCTGCACACGGCAAAGTCTCACAAAGGAGTTTTGGGCGTCTCACACCACTTGCAAACCACCCCAAACCCATAGCGCAAAAAACTAAACCACTTGTAGTAAAAATTATTAGTAACCTAAAAAAAATTATTAGTAAGATAATTTAAAAAAGGTTACTAACAATTCTGGGTAGGTCTAACACCTTGATTATCAGCAGTATTGCATAGCGAAGAATTGTGACATTTTTGGATAGGCGAATACTCCTTGAAATAGCTGCCAGGCGTGTGCTGAAAATAAAGTCCGACTTATTTCAAACTACTCGGCACTTCGTTTGAAAAAAGTCGGACTTAGTTTTTGCTATCTCTTAGGAAATTAGAAACCAAAGGTGATACCTGTTGACCAAGATTGGAATTTCGGACCCTTTCCGCTTTCAAAGACGTTGCAAGGACTATATTTCACGTACAAACCCAAGGCGCCGTACTTCAAATGTCCCATGAAGTCCACCGTTACGGGGTTTTGGTGGAGGTGCGTGTCCAGTTCCTTTACGCCCTGTCCCTCGGGGGTGGTGTAACGTGTCTTTAGCGAAGCATAGGTGTTGAAATTCACAATGCTCGAAGCGCTGAGGCTGATTTTATCTGTCATATAATATTTCACCTCAAAGGGAACGGTCCAACTGAACACCTTTGCGCGTGAAAAACCAATATGTGCGCCCTCGGGATAATTCGTTAAAACGGTGTTGCCATTGGGCTCGCGGTCAAAGCGCACCTCGTCCGTCATGCGGAAATTCTTCCAGTTCGTACCCACCCCGAATCCGTAAGAAAAGCGGCTCATGCGTGGCTGGTACATAAACATCAAGCGGGGACCAAGGAACTCATACGAGTCAAACATTTCTGTGTGCATGCCCGAAGGTGTGTTAAGACTGGCAACATAACCGACACCAAACAGTCCGAGATTTATACTCAACTGCGGAGACGCGTTTTCCCATCGGTGCTTTTTGACCAATTTAACCTCTGTAATCTTGACGGTTTGCGACTTACTGCTACTAAAGAAAGGCATCTTGAAGTTCCACTCCGTCTCTGACTCGTTGATGAGTACGGGAGTCGTCTTGCTGAGCGGAATCACCTGGCGGTAAGAAAAGTCAGGGTTCCCCTCCTTACCTTGAATACTAATGATGCAGGTCGTGTCGGTGTTGATGACGTTTACCTGAGCGGGATTCTTGACGGTGAGTGTGTCACTTTGCGCAGAGGCAAAAGTTGTAGTGGCAGTGAGTAAAGCGGTTGCCACGAAAAGTAATCTGCGTTTCATAATATGAGTTTTTGAGTTTCTTATTTGAATATCTTTTTAAGTTCACTGGGCGAAGCCTTCCCCTCAATATAGACAAGCATGATTTCTTGAGGTTTAGCCTCGGGCTTCAGGCAGTTGTTGCGGTAGAAGATGTAGCGATTGGTCTTCCCGTCTTTGGGGGACAACACGTAGAATCCGTAATAAAGTCTGCCGCCTATCATAGCCACCTCTTTCTTCGTGGCATGTTTCCCGTCTTCAATGACGCGCTGCTCCATCAATTTTCTTGAGTTGTCAGGCGTACTTTCAGGCGTGAGGCGAATACTGCGAAACAGGGAAAGGTTGTAGGGCACGAGGTCGTTACCTTCAATATGCACGTGCGAAAGTCCTACCAATTCCAGATAAGGTTTCGAAAAATAACCCGCTATGTTAAGGTCCTTTTGCGCCGTTGCCGACATGAGGCAAAGGCAGAGGGTGGAGAGTAAGAATATGCGTTTCATGGTCAAAATTTATTCTTCTGTGTTCAATGTGTTGAGTAAGTCGCTCATGCTTGCCTCCATGGTGCTGGTAGGCGTGTCGGCATTGATGTCTGCCATAACGCTGTGCATCTGTGCGATGACCTCCATTTTGTTGGTCGTTCGGTGTCCGTCGACATAAGCAATGTAGGTTGTGCGGGGTTGAAGGTGATAAATTCCTATGCCTCCGAGGATGAAGAAACACGCAGCGGCACTCCATTTCAGTACCTTGGGACTGCGCCAAAGGGGAACGGCCTTTTTCTTGTGGACTTCCTTACCTACGGCGAGGTATCCCATAACGGCGCGGAGCTCTTCAAAGTCTTCCGTTTGCGCCATCTCTGTAGTGAGAAATTGGCGCAGAAGGCGCTCTTCTTCCTTCGTGGTAAGTCCTTCAAAATAGCGTTCCTCAAGGGCTTTCCAGTATGTCTTATTGGTAGTCATAACAGCCTCCTTCCTTTTTGTTTTGTTCTTGGTAAACGGTGCGAATCCTTTTGCGTGCCCTCGACAACTTCATGCGCACGGCGGCTTCCGTGAGGTTCATCATCTCGGCAATTTCCTCAATACTGTGCTCCTCATATTCCTTCAGGTGCATCACGCGGCGCTCAGAAGGCGAGAGTTCAGCTTCGATAATGGTTTCAACCTGCTCAAAGCGCTCGCGGATTTCAATTTCTTCTAAAGCGGAGCGTTGCAGAACCGTGTCGCGCTCGGTGTCAAGGGAGAACTGCGGTCGTACTTCCTGCTTGCGCAGTTCGTCAAGTGAGAGATTTCGGATTGTGGTGCGCGCCAGTGCCTCCGCCTCGTTCGTTGTTTTCAGCGTGTAGTCACTGCGCCATAATTTGCAGAAGGCATCTTGTACGACATCCTCTGCATCCTCTTCCGAAGCGAGGATGCGTTGTGCCTGCTTCAGGAAGTTCTTCCGCAGGGAGGTGAAAACGGTGGTTAAGATGTCTTTGCTCATGTCGTTTGTGGGCGTTCTTCAATAGGGTAAACGTATGAAGTGCAAATTTGTAACAAAAAAAGTGAAGTTTTTTTAGTTTGGCGGTAATTTTTTCTGACTTTTTTGGGCACGTTACCATTCTCAGAAAAACTAAGTCTATTGTAGTAAAAATTATTAGTAACCTAAAAAAAATTATTAGTAAGATAATTTTAAAAAGGTTACTAATAATTTTGGGTAGGTCTAACGCGTTGATTATCAATAGTATTGCATGGCGAAAAATTGTGACATTTTTGGGCGTGCGAATACTCCTTTGGGCGGTTGCCCGGTTTGTGCTGAAAAGGAAGTCCGATTTGGGGTAAACGTATCGGTGCTGCGTTCGGATTTATTGCCGATTGGGTTTTGCTTTTGGGGGGTAAGGTGAAAGCGTCTCCCGTGAAGCGGTGTTTCTTCGTGGTTCTTAAGAACGAAAAACCGTCCGCAACTCCATGTCGTGGGAGGTTGCGGACGGTAGTTGGGGCGTATTGTACCGATTGCGGTTGCTCTTTAGAAGTAGGGCGCATTGTTGAGCATCACTTTCTCTTCGCCCTCATCGTCGATGAAGATGAGTTTGTCCTCGCGGGCTAACCAACCGAGGGCTTCGGCGAGTTCCGTTTCCGAAAGGTGGGAGAGGGTGAGGAGTTCGGCACGCGTGTGCATGCAGTGGCAGTTGAGCAGGTTCCAAACAAGACCTGCGTTGTGCCCAATAGAATCTTTTTTCATAGTGGATTGATTTTAAGGTTAGACTGTTTGTTGTAGTTATTTGAGTGGGCGGAGTGCTCAGAATTTTCTAAGAACTCAGATTTTTCCGAGCACTCCGAGTTTTTACTTCACCTCAATGATGAACGTAAATTCCTGGTCGGCATAAGGGATTAAGTACTTTCCGAGCGGCCATGCGCCCCATGAGTCGATACAACCGAGACCCATTTGGCGGTCGGCGATATGTACGACGGTGAAGTCGCGAGGTTTGAGGTCGCCTGAGTGCATGTGCTTTGCTTCCTTGCGCATGCCGCCGTCGAGGTCCTCAGTGAGGAAGTTGAGGGTGCTACATTCGAGGGGTGCAGTGCCGTAGAAACGGAGTCCCTTACCTGCAACGTCGGTTACATTCCAAGTGCGGACGTCGGTTTTGTTACCGCTTTCCTGCGGACGCACATATCCCCAATATTGGTCGGCAACCTTTTGCTGGTAAGTGCCGAGGAACTGTGAATCCTTGCGGTCAACGTAGTTTTCAATCGGACCGCGACCGTAGTAACTGAGGCAACCGTAATCCTTAGGCATCACTAACTGCATTCCGAAACGGGGAAGCTGAGGCTTATGCTTGGCATCGGGATTCACCTGTAACTTTTGCGTCACGATGAGTCGACCTTCGGCGGTAAAGACATAGTTCATGGTGAGCGTAGCGTCCACTGAGCGCAGGTCATAAACCGCTTTCACGTTGTAATCCTTACCTTCGGGCGCAGCAGCAAACTCCTTGAGTTGCATGTGTGGGTGTTTCCACGCACCAAGTTTCTGCTGGATACTTGCACCATAGTCATTGTCGGTCGGCGCACGCCAGAAGTCGGGCTTGAGTGAGAATCCGTCTTCAAATAGAGGCTTGCCGTGGCAATCAAGGTAGTCAATCCAACCCGTCTGCTTGTTAAACGTCACGTCAATTCCTGCTACCGAGAGCGTAAGGCAGGCCAACTGTTCCTGCTTTGTCACTTCGCCCTTAACGGATGCCGATGAACGGAGCGCTTCTGCCTTGGGGAAAGCGTAAGGTTGGATGATGAATTGCTGACGTGCAATGTCGTAACCCGTGGGTAAGAGGGGCGATGCCACCTTTTCCTTATACGCAACATTAAGCGTGAGTTCGCCCTTCGACTTGGGGAGGTTGTACCCTTCAAGTGCGACAAGGGCACGCTGCTGAGGCGCTACGTTCAAATCGTTTGTACCACTGGCAATGCGCTGTCCGTCTTCGAAGAGTTCCCAAACCATATAGACGTTGCTGAGGTCAGTAAAGAAGTTTTCGTTATAGACTTCCACCTTACCCGCAGCGGTATCCACAAGCGAGGTCCAGATGTTTTGATGATAGTAACGCACTTCCGCTGCATGAGGATTGGGTTGGCGGTCAGGGCGAATGAGTCCGTTGCAATTAAAGTTGTGGTCCGTAGCGGGATAACGGCCGAAGTCGCCACCGTAAGCGAAGATGTAATTACCCTCAGCGTTTTTCACGCGCAAACCTTGGTCAACGAAGTCCCAGATAAAGCCTCCCTGGTAATTAGGATAGTGGCGGATGAGTTCCCAATAGTCGGCGAAGCCACCCATAGAGTTACCCATGGCATGGGCATACTCACACTGAATCAAGGGACGGTCATTGTTCTTCTGACAATAACCATGCACCCAACCGAGATGGGCATACATGGGACAATAAATGTCTGTGGCGCGCTCGGTTCCCGCACGTTCGTACTGCACTGGGCGTTTCGTGTCATAGGCTTTAATCCAGTCGTAAACCTTATCGAAATTCACGCCATGACCTGCCTCATTGCCCATGCTCCACGTTACAATCGAGGGATGGTTTTTGAAGGTAAACACATTATTCTTATTACGCTCCATGTGGGTTTGCTCATAGAGGGGCACGCGTGCCAAAGTCGTTTCGCCATAACCCATGCCGTGACTTTCAATATTGGCTTCGGCAACAACGTAAAGACCATATTGGTCGCAAAGGTCGTACCAGCGAGGATCATCAGGGTAGTGGCACGTACGCACTGCGTTAATGTTGTGCTCCTTCATGATGCGGATGTCCTCAATCATGCGTTCGACGCTCACAAGATAACCTCCGTCGGGATCCATCTCGTGACGGTTGGCACCCTTAATGAGTACGGGCTGACCGTTCACCAAGAACTGACCTCCCTTAATCTCCACGTTGCGGAAACCCACCTTTTGCTGGATGCACTCCAAGGCCTTGCCGTCCTTGTCCGTGAGATTCACGCTGAGGGTATAGAGATAGGGCGTTTCAGCAGTCCAGGCGTGCGCCTTATCAATGGTAAAATCAAACTGCTGAGTGCCTTTCGCCACGGCGGGAGCGTTTGACGAAGCAACGACTTTGCCCTTGGCATCGGTGAGTGAAAGACTCACGTTCTTACCCTTGGCATTCGCAAGGTCGAGCGCCACAGAGAGCGCGCCGTTTGTGAAATTGTCGGTCAAGTCTGCCTCAATGCGGATGTCATCAATGTGACTCTTGGGGCGAGAATAGAGATACACTTCACGAGCAATACCTGTGAGGCGCCAGAAGTCCTGATCCTCGAAATAAGAACCGTCACACCAGCGCATGACCTGCATGGCGATGAGATTCTTTTCGCCGGATTTGAGATACTTCGTAAGTTCGAATTCCGCCGCCACCTTACTGTCTTCCGCATAGCCCACTTCCTTGCCGTTCACCCAAAGTGTGAGGTTGGAAGTTGCCGAACCGATGTGCATATAAATCTGTTCGCCCTTCCAATCTGCGGGGATTTCAACCACTTTACGGTAAGAACCTGTGTAGTTGTTCTTCTCCTCAACGTAGGGAGGGTTCTTCTCAAACTGCGTTGCCCAAGCGTAACCAATGTTCTTGTAAATGGCATCGCCATATCCGTTGAGTTCGAAAAGCCCAGGCACGGGGAAGTCCTCCCAAAGCGAATCGTCGAAATCCGTAGTGTAGAAATGCTTCGGACGGTCGTAATGATGCGTCACGAACTTGAATCTCCACATACCTTCCAAGGAAAGGTAGCGCTCAGATTGCGCTTTACAACCCGCAGCCGCCAGTTCGGCAGACTCGAAAGCGAAGAAGGGCGAACGGGGTGCCTCGCAATTCACGCGGTTTACCAAGGGATTCAACCAAGGTTCCTTTTGGTCCTGCGCAGTGCCGAAGAATGGGGTAGCGCAAAGTAATGTGAGGGCGAATTTCTTTAGCATAAATGGGTATAGATTAAGGCTGATTTTTAGGGGATATTTTGCCGTAAAAATTATTAGTAATGTAATTTAAAATATGTTACTAACAATTTTTTTTATGTTACTAATAATTTTTTTTAGATTACTAATAATTTTAGCAATCTTAACCTCTTGATTTTCAGTAAGTATCAAAGGCGCTATTTTTTCATTTCCACGATGGCCGTAGCGGGGAGTTCGGCGTTGCGTCGCTCTGTCTCGCGCACCACATTCTCAGCAAGTGTGCGGAATGCCTGAGCCGTCATCGTTTCTGTGTTGATTGAGATGGGTGCTCCCTCATCGCCGCTCTCGCAAATGCTCTGTACGATGGGGATTTGACCAAGCAAGGGCACGTTCATCTCTTCCGCCAAGCGCTTTACGCCTTCCTTTCCGAAGAGGTAGTACTTGTTTTCGGGGAGTTCGGCAGGGGTGAACCACGCCATGTTTTCCACCAACCCGAGAATGGGGACGTTGACCTTTTCGTTCTGATACATGTCAATGCCCTTGCGCGCATCTGCCAAGGCTACCTGTTGTGGGGTCGATACAATGACTGCCCCAGTGATGGCTAAGTTCTGAAGCAGCGTCAAATGGATATCGCTGGTGCCGGGAGGGGTGTCGAGAATCATGTAATCGAGTTCTCCCCACTTGGCATCGGCAATGAGTTGCTTCAGGGCGTTGCTTGCCATGCCGCCGCGCCAAAGTGTGGCGGTCGTAGGGTTGACGAAGAAGCCGATAGAGAGGAGTTCGACGCCGTACTTGAAGGCGGGGATAACGAGTTGGCGACCTTCTACCATTTCTGCGAAGATGTCCACCTGCTCCAACTGGAACATTTTGGGCACTGAGGGACCAAAGATGTCGGCATCGAGAAGGCCTACTTTGTAACCCATAGCCGCGAGCGACACGGCAAGATTGGCAGCCACCGTACTCTTACCTACGCCGCCCTTGCCCGAACTTACGGCAACCACATTCTTCACCTGGGGCAACATTTTCCCAGGTTCGGGGCGCGCAGCTTGAGTGGTCTTTACGCTTACGGCAACATTCACGTCCTTACTTACATACGTGTGGATGGCAGCCTCTGCGGCTTTCACCACAGACTTAATGAAGGGGTCGGTGCTC
>JAGBYW010000192.1 GCA_017628555.1 Bacteroidaceae bacterium
AAAGCGTCGAGGTTTTGCTGATTATAAATCTGCTTACCTTCAGAAGTGTAGATGTACTCAAGACGCGCCGCGTATGCCTTTTCAATCTTACCGCGTACCATCTTCATCGTACTGTTAATCATCTGATTCTGTTCAGTGAAGGGTTCTGAAAGCACGGCAAAAGTTGCGGGCAACCAGCGTTCGGGGAACATCGTTTCAAGTTCGCCACCCTTCTTAAACACATTGATTTGCTTTTCAATTTCACCGATAGCCGCCTTACGACCTTCTTCAGTTTCGAGCGTCAATCCCTGGTGAGCGATGTGACGAAGGAGGCGTTCCTTGTTGGGAACAACAAGCGCAGTGGTGTAAGCCGACTGGTTGTTGTAAAGCATGATTTGGTCGATGCAAGAAGAGTGTTCTACGAGTGCTTCTTCAATACCTTCGGGACTATACTTTTCACCGTCGCTACCGATAAGCAAACTCTTGAAGCGACCCTTTACATAAAGGAGATTTTCCTTTGACATATAACCGAGGTCACCCGTATAGAGGTAACCGTCCTTCACCGTTTCAGCCGTAGAAGTGGGGTTCTTCCAATAACCAGCCATGACGTTTTCACCCTTCACTACGATTTCACCCATTTCGCCAACGGGGAGTTCCTTGCCGTCCGCCATAATCTTGATTTCAATGGGCTGAACGAGCTTACCACTTGAACCGAAGCGGTAGCGGTCGGGACCGTTAGATGAAATCACGGGAGTAGCTTCTGAAAGTCCGTAACCCTGGAACATGGGCATACCGATTGCCATGTAGAACTTCTGGAGATCCTTGTCGAGAAGTGCGCCACCGCCGATGAAGAAGCGCATTTCGCCACCGAAGTTTTCACGCACCTTTGAGAAGAGAATCTTGTCAAACAACTTCACCATGGGAGCGAGAATCAAGCGCCAACCCTTGAAGTCGATGTTTGAGTCGCCGTTGTAAATCTGTGCCACCTTGAGCGCAAACTTAAAGAGGCGCATCGTACCCTTACCCTTCGCGCGGATACCATTTTCAATATTCTTCTTAAACGTCTTTGCCAATGCAGGCACAGAAAGGATGAAGTGAGGCTTCACTTCCTTAATGTTAAGAGGAATATTCTTGAGGGTTTCAAGAGGCGTGCGACCTACCTGAACAGTTGCCGCCGTAGCACCGCGTGACATCATGATGTAGAAGCCTACCACGTGAGCGAAGCAGTGGTCGAGGGGAAGGATGATGAGCGTGCGCCATGTTTCGTCGATGTGAACGAGCGTAAGCGCCTGCTCTACGTTAGCTGTATAGTTACGGTGAGTCAATACTACGCCCTTGGGGTCGGCTGTAGTACCTGAAGTATAAGTGATCGTAGCGTAGTCGTCGTTCTGCAAAGAGTTAGCCACACTAAGGAATTCTTCCATCGTATGCTCCTTCAAGAACTCATCACCCATTGCGAACACATCGTCTACAAGGATTTCCTTATCCTGAAGTTCGCCACAATTGTCAAATACGATAATCTTTTCTACGGCATCCAACTGATCCTTAATGGCGCGCACCTTCTTCAATTGTGTGCCTGAAACCATCACGAACTTCACATCCCCGTGCTTCAAACGGAAAAGCAAGTCGCTACTTTCTTCCAACTTAATAGAGAGGGGCACATTGATGGCGCCAGCATAGAACATTGACAATTCACCAATCACCCAAAGGTTGCGACCTTCTGAAAGGAGCGCCATACAGTCACCCTTCTTCACGCCAAGCGCCTGAAGACCTGCACCCAAACGGTAAACCTGTTCCTTAACTTGAGCGTAAGTTGTAGGTTCAAACTTCTTACCCGTTTTTTCAAGCAAGAAGGTATTCTGCGCATACTTCTTGACAGAAACCTCAAAGAGGTCAACGATTGTATTCTTCATACAGTATGTTTTTAGTTTGTAAATGCTATCCCAAAACCCTAAGTTCGCCAATATGAAGAAGTTTGACAAATCATGGGGTTTCAAAAATCGGGTGCAAAGGTACGACTTTCTACACAATTTTCTAATTTTTGTGCATAAAAAGTTAATTTTTGCAAAAGAAAAACCCAATTCTGCTTTATCAAATAAGCAAAATGGAGTAATTTTGCAGAGATTATGGGATGTTGTTCCCACTCATATAATTATAAAGACTACAATGAAGGTTTCATTATTCAAGAACATTGCAGATATTTTGAAGTCGTCCATGCTTAGTGGCGTATGCGTGGGCATTGCAGGTTTTGGTTACCTCGCTACGCGCGATATTGTCGGAAGCATCCTCTTTGCCTTCGGACTTTTAGCGGTAATCAACTACCGCCTTCGCCTCTACACCGGTTTTGCGGGGTTCATCAAGCGCAACGAAGTGCCCCACCTGATTCTCGTACTCTTTGGCAACATCCTCGGTTGCTTGCTCGTAGCACTTTTGGCGCGCACCTCTCCCCAGCCACTTCAAGAAGCGGCGCAATCCATTCTTGAAGGACGCCTCTCCGTAGGTCCTCTGCGTGGCGGACTACTTGCCATCGGTTGCGGATTCATCATGACGACCGCCGTAACCTTTGCGCGCAAGGGCAATGTCCTCCCCACCCTCTTCGGTGTGCCCCTCTTCATCGTCTGCGGCTTTCCCCACTGCGTGGCAGATGCGTTCTATTACCTCACCGTGCCTACCGACTTCCTCTTTGCCCACCTTGGCGAAGTCCTCTGCTTTTACCTTGCCATCGTGCTTGGAAACTTCATTGGCTGTAACTTCTACCGCATTGTGACGGGCGCAAGTGCGTAAACACACGCCATACCTATAACAACGAAGACCTCAGGGCAGTTCCCCGAGGTCTTCTTTTTTTTCGTTAAAAAGTGTATTGACTGCCTCACGGTCTTTCAGAGGGAAGTCCCTCCCTATTCGGATACACCAAAGAGGATGAGAACAAGAAGACCGTCCTAAAACAGCGTCCAAAAATGTAACAATTTTTCGCACTATTACTCTACTGATTATCAACCACTTAGACTACCTCAAAATTATTAGTAACCTTTTTTAAAATATCTTACTAATAATTTAAAATATGTTACTAATAATTTTTACGAAAAGTAGTTTAGTTTTTTCGGCAACAGATTTAGGGGTGAATGGTTAAGGATTTAAGGTAGGGAGGTAAACACTCGTTTGCCTATCCTCAGTCCCGTTTCTCATGCTTCACAAATTCCCTGTTCCACACATACATTTCAAATGCTTTTATTAAATTTGCACACACGAAACAAACATCATTCTCACCACTAAACTACTGACTTATGAAACGCACAGACCTCTATTTTCTCCTTGCTATCCTTGCAATATTCCTACCCTTCTGCCTTTCTGACGCACTCTACGAAGGCTACAAATCCTTTAACGCGGAGCACGGCATGGTGATGAGTTTCATCAAGTTTGGTGTGCTCTCTACGCTCGGCGAAATGCTGGGGTGCCGCATCGGTAGCGGGAAGTATCAGCCCAAGGCGTTTGGCATTCTGCCCCGCATGATTGTTTGGGGATTTCTCGGCATGGGCATCAATGCGGCAATGATTATTTTCTCAAAAGGTACGCCCGCGTTGATGGCATATATGGGTATGACCGACGCCGTAGCAAGTTTTAACGCAGCAGATTTCTGTATGGACAAACTGTGGGTAGCGCTTGCCGTATCCGTAGCGATGAACACCATCTTTGCCCCCGTCTTTATGACCTTCCACAAGATTACGGACGCACACATTGCCCTCCACGGTGGAAGCCTAAAGGCACTCATCACGCCCATCCCCATGGCAGAGCGCTTTGCGCAAATCGATTGGAGAAAGCAGTGGGGCTTTGTATTTAAGAAGACCATCCCCTTCTTCTGGTATCCCGCCCACACGATTACCTTCCTCCTCCCCTCCGAACAACGCGTACTCTTTGCGGCGCTCCTCGGTATTGCCTTGGGCGTATTGTTGGCGGTAGCAACAAAGAAGTAATAATGCCCCTCCTCTATCCTCCCCTAAAAGGGAGGACTTACCTCGCCAGACAATCGCTTTACCCTTTAGGGGGAGGATGGAGGGGGCAACATTTTAAACTTTTCCACCTCCGCAGGCACAATTATTTCACAAAAAGCAGTATCTTTGCCCCAATTTTTAACTCATCACACATTTATATTCTATGAAAGAAGTAATTCTCTCTATAGCCGGAAAGCCTGGCTTGTTCCGCCTCGTTGCTCAGGGCAACAACAACCTCATCGTTGAAACTATCGACGCGCAGAAGAAGCGCACCATTGCTGGTACTCGCGAACGCGTGACTTCACTCAACGATGTGTGCATGTACACCGAAGAAGAAGATAAGCCCCTCATGGAAATCTTCGAAAGCTGCAAGCAGGTTACTGGTGGCAAAGCTACTGAGTTTACTCACAAGGATGCAACTAACGACCAGTTGGTAGAATTTATGGCGGCAGCAGTGCCCAACTTCGACCGCGACCGCGTACACATGAGCGACATCCGCAAGTTGGTGCAGTGGTACAACATCTTGATTACAAACGGTTACACCGACTTTGTTGACGCAGAAGAAACTGCTGAAGCATAATTCCAATCATTCACACACAAGCGGACAGACGACACAAAACCTCATCTGTCCGCTTTTCTATATTATAATATTGTGACCATGTCAGAATGGAAAGAAACCGTCGTGCTCATTGATGCCGACCATTTAGATAGCGTATGCTTTAACCTCATCGTAAACTTCGAGCGCATGCTCGGCCGTCGCATTCCCCAAGCCGACCTTTGCCATTGGCTCGATTGCATTGCCCTTGACGGCGGCCTCCGCCCTGGCGACAACGAAGTGCAAGTCGTCTTCCTGCACAGCAAGGACAAGGAGAAGATGGCGAACATGACTCCCAGCGTCTTTGATAAAGATCTCAACGGACAAGCCTTTAAGGACCACCTCGCCGAATTTACCCTCGCCAGTTATCCCGTTGAGGACGTCGTAACCATGGCGGATTTCTACATGCAATCCTTCGACGCCATGCTTGAAGCTAAGGACGTAAAGCGCATTCTGCTCGTTCCCGCACTCGATGAATACGGCGACCGCGTGCGTCAAACAGCGCTCAAAGCCGAAGGCAAAGACATCGTTCTCTTTACCATGCAGCCCACACAGGAGCGCGGTTACCTACAAGAACTCCTCGGTTATTCCCTCATGAGTGCCCTCGGCATTCGTGGCGAAGAGTTGCAGGGATAAGCGCTTGAATTACAAAGAAATTACACAACAACTATGATCCGTCAGCACCTGAAAGAATTGTGTCTTTTTATCTTGACACTAATTTTGCCTTTCCCCCTCATTGCCCAAAACATTAAGGGGAAGGTAGTGAACGAACTTGACGAACCACTACGCTATGCCAACATCATAACCCTAACCTCTGACTCAACTTTTGTGGCAGGCGTAATGAGTGATTCTTGTGGGATTTTTTCACTAAAAAAATCTCCAGAAATCGCATATCTAAAAGTTTCGTACATAGGTTATTCCACCAAAATTTTGACACTCTCCCACCCTGATGTCGGCACCATCAAGTTAAACCCTGACACAAGTGTATTAGGCGAAGTGGTCATTAAGAAAATTCTGCCTAAAACAAAACTTGAAGGCGACGCTTTTGTGACTACGGTGGAAAACAGCGTTCTCGCCGATGCTGGTTCTGCAAACGATGTATTGAAGAAGTTGCCTGGTGTGACGCAAAAGGGAGATGGATTAGAGGTCTTAGGAAAAGGCACTCCTCAAATCTACATCAACGGTCGCTTGGTAAGAGACAATGCAGAATTGGAGGCGCTTACTTCAAAGGACATTAAAAGCGTGGATGTGGTCACCAATCCTGGGGCGCGCTATGACGCATCGGTCAATGCCGTAATCCGAATTAAGACGGTAAAGCGCCAAGGTGATGGTTTGAGTTTTAACCTGCGTTCAAGTTGGTACCAAGGTGAAGACACCGACTTGAGGGAAACGCTCAACATGAACTATCGCCACAACAATCTTGACGTTTTTGCATCCCTCGATTTCAGTCAAACAGAGGGTTTTCAGGACACAGAAATAGAGCAATACCTCTATTCCGAAAAGCCCTTGTTCTTGCAACAAAAGGCAAACTTCACCAACAACACCCAAAGCCTTTACACCACCCTTGGAGCCAACTATCAATTCAACGAGAAGCACTCCTTCGGCATTCAATACCGCCCCAAATTCACACTGAAAGGGGAAACGTTCAATGACAGTCGGGTGACGGCAAAGGTGGGCGGAGTTATTGATGATTTTACCCACACTTTATCTGAAGGCGGACTGAAAAAACTCCCCATTCATCAAGTGAATGCTTATTATAATGGTACGTTTGGTAAACTCAATATTGACTTCAATGCCGACCTTCTTGATAGTCGTTTTGAAGAGGGCATGGTGTATAACGAAAAGAGTCAGTTGCAAGTTGACCGAATTGTAACTACTCGAAGCAAGGAGCACAACCGACTTTATGCTTCAAAGTTGGTGCTCACTCACCCATTCTTAGGCGGGCAACTTTCGGGTGGCGCAGAATATGCTCACACTGACCGAAGCGATGAATATTGGAATCAGAATGCGCAAGGTCCTAATTCATTTACGAACATTCGCGAGAACAGCGCCGATGTTTTTATGGATTTCACCTACCCGATTAAGACTTTCTATCTCGTCCTCGGAATGCGCTACGAATATTTAGGCTTTAACTATTTTGAGAATCACATCAAGCAACAGGACCAAAGTCGTGAGTTTGGCAATTTCTTTCCTTCTGTTTCGCTGAGTGGCGCTTTGGGAGAAGTGCAATTACAATTGGGTTATACCGCAAAGACAAGTCGCCCTGACTATAATCAACTCAGCAATGCAAGCATATATATCGACCGGTATAGTTACGCCAAGGGGAACCCCTATTTGAAACCCGAATTGCAACACAATGCTTCGCTGGCCGCCGTATGGAAATATTTTCAATTTGCGGCTAATTACAAACTCACCGAAAGACCGATTCTGCATTGGGGCAAGCAATCCGAAACTACCGAGAATTGCATCATGCTCCACTATGAAAATTTCAATCGCAGCATCCCCGAACTTACCGTGTCGCTCACGGCATCGCCCACAATCGGTATTTGGTATCCTCGCTTCACGGGAGCATTATTTAAGCAATGGTTTAAGGGTGATTTTAATGGGAAACGCCAAAGTATGAATCGCCCCATCCCCGTATTTTCATGGGGAAATACGCTCAAACTTCCGAAGAATTTTACGGCGGAAGTAGATTATACTTTTACTGGAAAGGGCAATCAACGCATCTACCAATTAGACAAACCTACCCACGTGTTAGACGTTGCCATCCGAAAGACATTCTTGAACGACGCCCTAAGTCTCGAACTTAAAGGCACAGACCTTTTCAAAGATAGAGGCGACCGCGTAAAAATGTGGAGCGGTGATTACATGATAAAGCAGAAAAACATCTTTGGTTCGCGAGAAGTTGTATTTACCCTGCGCTACAAGTTTAACAGCGCCAAGAGTAAGTACAAAGGAACTGGAGCAGGCGAACAACAAAAGAACAGAATGTAACCCCATTAGGAATACCTAAAAATAAAGTCCGACTTAGTTTAATTTAAGTCGGACTTAGTTTTAAATTTAACTGTGAGTTTGTTGAAAAGACATCCAACTTCATTTTCTCCAAACGCACACGGCTTACATCAATAAGTATTTAACTTTACAGCATCAAAGTTTTTACACCAAACATTCGTAAAAACCGCAAATTTCAGAACTATATACCACGCATTTTTCAAGCAAAAATAGCACCTTTGTATTCACTTGAAAATCAAACATATAAGAGAGTCAAAATTATTAGTAACCTTTTTTAAAATATGTTACTAATAATTTTTTTTA
>JAGBYW010000193.1 GCA_017628555.1 Bacteroidaceae bacterium
TAATGAAAATGTACCGCCTTTTTGCTCGTTCATAAAAAAGTTGTACCTTTGTTCCAAGATGAGTTGTACATCAATGCAAATCACGCAAGTATGTAGAAATCAGAACAGTTGCCAACTCATTACCTCGTTCTTGAACTTTCCGCATAAACTTTTTATTCTTAGCGGATTATGAGATTATTCCAAGAATATAAATTTATTTTAACAGATGTTTATCTATTCAGAAGTTTGTAAATAATATTAAACTTACATTGTAAGTATTTTGAATAACTGGGTATTTTCTTAACAAAAAAGCACTATTAGTAAAAAATAGTAGTACAATTTTTGAAAGTAGCAGTAGTACGGTTTTCGCTTCCACTACAACCCGCTCCGACTAGGAAAAAATAGTAAAAATTGCTTCGTTTCGCACGTAATCCAATTTTCCGCTCATTTCGTTTGGGGTCTCTGAAATAAAAGTTTTTAATCGTATAGAAAGGTTCGGAAAGTCAGCAAGTTAAGGAAATCCCCTTTTCTCTATATTTTCTGGGGATTTTTCCAAATAAGAACTACTTTATTCAATAATGGGAAGCCTAAGTAGGTTCCTTTATTTTCTACTTACTTGTCTAATAAAATTAGGTACAAACATATTCCGATCAAGTGAATGTTACAAATGATACTTTAGTACTTAGTAAAGCACACACTACAAGATAGGAATCTTATGATTACCTAAAGGGGAGATGTTAAAAATTCTCAAATTGTCCAGGTTTGACTACTATTACTTCGTTAAGTCAGATTTCTCCAACAATAGTTTCCTCTACATTCAGTAAGTATGATGCAACACTATATGTCCCTTATGGTTCAAAAACAGCGTATAGCACGGCAGAATATTGGGAGAACTTTACGAACATCGTAGAGCTGACTTCTAGTTACGACCTTACCGTTTCTACCGCAGGTTACGCAACCCTCTACTTGGATTATGCAACAGAAATTCCTAAGGGTGTAGAAGTCTATACGGCAAGGGAAGTAGATGGTATTTGGTTGAAGATGGCGCAAGTTGAGGAGGTACTCCCTGCAAATACGGCGGCGATTGTTAAAGCGCCTGCGGGTACTTATAACTTTGTGCAGACTGCTACGGACGCTCCTGCAATTACCGATAACCTCCTTAAGGGTACCAATGAAGATACGTACATCAATGTGCCCTCAAAGAGCAAGGCATTTGTGCTTTCAATGGTGGACGGTGAAGTAGGCATGTATCTTGCAAAACTTACCGACGGTCGCTTCCTCAACAATGCGAATAAGGCATATTTGTTATTAGACAACAATAAGTTGGGACTCAGTGACGAAGAATTGGATACTTCCATAGGTGGCGCACAACTCTCGCTCCGCTTTGACTTTGGCGGTGCTACTGGTGTAGATAAGGTGCAGATTGAAACGGGTGTGAACAATGCGACCTACGATGTGTATGGGCGTAAAGTGAATAACATTACCACTCCTGGCCTTTATATTGTGAACGGCAAAAAGGTTTTGGTGAAATAAGCATATTATATACAATAAGGGGCAGAACACGGTGATGTTCTGCCCCTTATTGTATATAATCAGTGTCCAGAAAAACTACTTTCGTAATGTCCTCGTAGGAGGACACACTTGCTCACCAGCGGTTAGGAAAAAGTGTAACAAAATGTTTTAATTTCGCGCAAAACAATGATTTCATGCCTTCTTCTCAATAAAAATTTGTAACTTTGGAAAATAATGTATAGGAACCAATATATTATTGGCAAGTCATTTAGAATGGAATTAAATACTTTGATAGCAGAATGTACTGCATACGATTTCAAGGTGATGCTTGAAGAAAAGAAGCCTAAGAGTTGGTTGAAGAGCGTAAGTGCCTTCGCCAATGGCATGGGTGGTTCCCTATTTTTCGGCATTGACAATGATGGCATCGTCAAAGGACTTGATGATGTGCAATGCGTATGCGAGTCTATTAGCAGCAGAATTCGTGACTATATGGATCCTTTGCCTGAAGTAGAAATGGTTCCTCATGATGTAGATGGTTTACACATTTTACAGCTCAAAGTCTATGCAGGGCATTACACACCATATTACTATGTTGGGGATGGTCAGCGTATAGCATTTGTCCGAGTTGGTGATGAGAGCATGCCTGCCACAGCAGAGCAGATGGTTCGTTTGGTGCTGAAAGGTTCCAACAAAACTTTTGATTCCCTTCACACTGACTATAAAGCAGAGGATTATTCCTTTACGATATTGGCGAACTCGTTCAAAAACCGCACCAAACAAGAATGGGATAAGAAATATCCCTTGTCGTTTGGATTGGTAACTGGAACAGGGAATCTGACGAATGCGGGTGCTTTGTTTGCCGACGACTGCCCATTGTGGCAATCTCGCCTATACTGCACACGTTGGGACGGAACAGAAAAAGGTGATGCCATTAACGATGCTGAATTTACGGGCAACGTCCTCATGCTTCTTCGTGAAGCCATGAACTTCGTGAAGTCAAACACCAAGAAAGGCTGGGAGAAACTGCCTAATGGGCGCAAGAATAAACCAGAGTATGCAGAACGTGCTATTCTGGAAGCAATGGTAAACCATTTCATCCACCGTGACTACACTGTGATGGGCGGTGAAGTTCATCTCGACATTTACAACGACCGCCTCACAGTAACATCACCAGGTGGAATGTATAATGGTATGCTGATACAGAACTTAGACATCAAAGATGTGTCCTCTGAAAGGCGTAATCCCATTCTTGCAAACGTAATGGCTCAACTTGATTACATGGAGAAGCGTGGGAGTGGACTCACACGTATTTGTAATGAAACCAAAGCCTTGGAAGGTTTTAAAGACGAACTGAAACCTGTGTTCAAATCTACTCCGACCCAATTCCAGACCATCATCTTTGCCTCTTCCGACACTCCGAATGTCGGAGACGTGTCGGAGATGAAACTCACTGAGCGTCAGCAGAAAATCCTCAATCTCATCAAAGAATCTCCGACAATAACCGGCAAACAAATGTCGGAGACGTTGTCGGTGAGTCAACGCACCATCGAACGCGACCTCTCTGCGTTACAAACAATAGGTGTACTGAAGCATGAAGGTAAGAATAATAATGGCATGTGGATTGTAATTTAATTGATAAATGTTGATTTGTTGTAAGATATGTAGATAAGGTGCAGACGGAAACGGGTATGAATAATGCGCCCTATGATATCAATGGACGTAAGGTGAATAACATTACAACTCCTGGTCTTTATATTGTGAATGGCAAAAAGGTTTTGGTGAAATAAGCATATTATATACAATAAGGGGCAGAACACGATGATGTTCTGCCCCTTATTGTATATAGATTTATGGAGTAACAATTAAATTTTCACAGCTTGTTCTGCCGCCGCCTGTTCGCGTTGCTGCCCCAAAAGTTGGAAGTCTTTCTTGCGGAGCTTGAAGGAGTTGGTGAGGTATTTGTCACGCACTACTTGGTTTTCAGCAAGTTCCTCGGGAGTACCCTGGAAGAGGATGCGCCCTTCAAAGAGGAGGTAGGCACGGTCGGTGATACAAAGCGTTTCTTCTACGTTGTGGTCGGTTATGAGGATGCCGATATTGAGGTCTTTGAGTTTCCAAACGATGTATTGAATATCCTCCACCGCAATGGGGTCAACCCCTGCAAAGGGTTCATCAAGCATGATAAACTTAGGATCAATCGCCAAGCAACGTGCAATTTCACAACGACGGCGTTCACCCCCTGAGAGCTGGTCGCCGAGATTCTTGCGCACCTTCTGAAGGCGGAATTCATTGATCAAACTCTCTAACTTCTCGCGCTGATACTCCTTTGGTTTCCCCGTCATTTCAAGCACAGAAGAAATGTTGTCTTCCACGGAAAGTTTACGGAATACAGAAGCTTCCTGAGCAAGGTAACCAATGCCCGACTGCGCACGGCGGAATACGGGGTACTTCGTGATTTCTTCATCTCCCAAAAAGATGCGCCCGCCGTTGGGCACAACAAGTCCAGTGGTCATGTAAAACGACGTCGTCTTCCCTGCCCCATTGGGTCCCAAGAGTCCAACAATCTCGCCCTGCTTCACCTCGAAGGACACACCATTTACCACGGTGCGCTTACCGTATTGCTTAATTAGCCCCTCGGTGCGCAACACGAGTGGTTCGGGAACTTGTATTTCGGGAGTTGGAACGGTGATTGTTTCCATGTGAGAAGATATTTTTTGTGTTAAAGCACGCTTCGTGATATCACTTAACGAACACTTGCAAAATTACAACAATTCTATGAAAAGGGCAACGGTATGCCCTCAAAAAAGCATTGACTCATGCCGCAAGCAACCACGAAGGGCGCACGAGGCATGAGTCAACGACTACTGTAGAGATGTTTTATACTTCAGCATCTGCATAGAGGAAGCGCTTGATAGAACGCTTGGGCGTCTTTTCAAATTCTTCGTTGTAGATGCGTACACCTGAAATCTGTTCGTAAGAAGCAACCATCGCATTGAGGTCCTTGCGGTTTTGCTCCATTGCCTGGCGGATGCCGTCTTCATCAAGTCCAGCCTTTGTAGCTTCGTCGAAGTCGGGATAGATGAGGGCATAAAGTTTTTCGCCCTTCTGAATCACGATGCTTTCAGCAACGTAGGGAAGCGTATTGAGCTTATCTTCGATTTCTTCGGGATAGATATTCTGACCACTTGCACCAAGGAGCATATTCTTTGAACGACCACGGATGTAGAGGAAACCGTCTGCGTCCATAATACCGAGGTCACCCGTGTGGTACCAACCGTCGCGCAAAGTAGTCGCCGTTGCTTCGGGGTTCTTGTAGTAACCCTGCATCACGTTCATACCTCTTGCCAAGATTTCACCTACCACTTCCTGGGGATTAGGACTATCAATGCGGATTTCCATACGGGGAGCGGGAAGACCACACGACGTAGCACGGTGTTCCTTCCAGTCGGCATAAGAGATAATCGGCGCACATTCCGTTGCACCATATCCTACGGTGATGGGGAAGCCTATCTTCTGGAGGAACATTTCTACCTCACGGTTGAAGGCTGCGCCACCGACGATTACCTGATAGATATTGCCACCGAAAGCATCAACCAATTGCTGGCGCACCTTGCTCAAAATCTTATCCTGCACTACGGGGAGCGCAAGCAAAAGCTTCATGCTGGGAGTAGAAAGTTTGGGCAACACGTTCTTCTTGATAATCTTTTCAATAATCAAGGGCACAGAGATTACGATGCGAGGCTTGATTTCGCCAAACGCCTTGAAGATAATCTTGGGCGAAGGAATACGCGTAAGGAAGAAGATATGACAACCATTGATAAACTCAAAGAGGAATTCAAATGCCATTCCGTACATGTGAGCCATGGGGAGCATCGAGATGATGTTGTCACCACGCTTGAGGATGTGACCCAACTTTTCCTGGCCGAATTGTACGTTTGACCAAAGCGCACGGTAAGGAATCAATACACCCTTAGAGTTGCTGGTCGTACCTGAAGTATAGTTGATGAGCGCCAACTCTTCAGCTTCAGCAACATGATATGTCACATGTTCGGGGCGGAAATACTTAGGATACTTTTCACCAAAGATACGGTTGAGGTTTTCACGCGCTTCGGTAAGCTTTTCAGAACGGCTCACGCAAAGTGAATAGTCGGGGATGTAAACGATACCCTCAAGGTTAGGCATCTCGTCTGCAGAAAGTTCTTCCCACGCCACGTCACCCACGAAGAGGAGTCGCGCATCCGAGTGATTTACGATATCGTGAACCTGCTGAGGCTTAAACTCGTGAAGGATAGGTACTGCCACGGCGCCATAAGTGAGTACGGCAATAAATGCCACTGCCCAGTGTGCACTATTGCGACCGCAAAGCGCAATCTTATCGCCCTTCTCTACGCCAGCATTTTCAAAAAGGATGTGGAGCTTTTCTACCTTGCGCGCCACGTCGTTATACTGCAATGTCTTGCCTTCATAGTCGGTCAACGCATCAAGGTCCCAGTTCTTTTTAACACTCTGTTCAAAGAGCGAGTTAAAATCTACATAATTCATTTGTGAAAAATATGAGGTTTATCCATGCCAAAGTTGGCACAAATTTCTGTTTCGTGTGCAAAATTAGTGATAAATTTCATTTCATACGCATGATTTACCTAAAAAAATTCACAAATAGGGGCGAAATGTGTAATTTTGCGGAACATTCCGAGAAATTGACTACACCATACGAACCTCTACGACAATTCAATAGATGAAACACCTTCGCTCCCTGCTCCTCTTCTTGACCATTGCCTTGGCACTATCCGCCGTGATCGTGTACTACATATTTTTCGCCCCTTTCGGAAAGGGAACAACCGCTCATTATATTTATATTGACAAGGATGACACGAAAGACTCCGTCATTCACAAACTCTCCATCGTTGAACCCCGGCAGACGTGGGGATTCGAGCGATTGTGGGAATTGACCAACGCTCGTCCCCGAAGCGGAAAATATGAAGTTAGCGCCCACCAAAGCACCATCGACGTATTCCGCATGTTGCGCAACGGACAACAAGTTCCCATTAAGTTAGTTGTGCGTCCCGCTTGGACCGTAGAGCGCATGGCCTCACGCCTTGCCACTCAATTGATGGTGGATTCTGCAGAATTGGTATCCTTCCTCAACGACACCACTACCCTATCCCTCATGCACTGCACCCGCGAAACACTTCCAGCCCATTTTATCCCCAACACTTATGAGGTATATTGGAACATCTCGCCAGAGCAACTCGTACAACGCCTTGAACGAGAATACAAAAAATTCTGGACAGCAGAGCGCCTGCAACGGGCGGAACAATTGGGGATGACGCCCCACGAAGTGAGCACCCTCGCCTCCATCGTCTGCCGCGAAACCAACAACGTGCCCGAGATGGCTACCATCGCAGGACTCTACCGCAACCGCCTGAAGCGCAAGATGCCCCTTCAGGCATGCCCCACCGTCATCTTCGCACGTCAGGATTTCTCCATCACACGACTCACCAACCCTACAGAACCAGACTCGCCCTACAATACTTATCGCTATCTCGGACTTCCTCCAGGTCCCATCTTCATTCCCCCAATTTCAGCAATAGATGCTGTGCTACGTGCCGAAACGCACAACTATCTTTACATGTGCGCAAAAGAAGATTTTTCAGGCACACATAATTTTGCAGCAACACACTCGGCACATCAGCACAATGCGCGTAAATACCAACGAGCTTACAAGCAACGATTTGGAAAAAAGAAGTGATTTCTTTTAAAGTAAAAGTTTTAGGGTTTACCATTCGGTTTACTAACCATTCATATTAGCGAGTCCCTACTTGACTGGTGCGGACACCACGGTTCGCGATTTTGCGTACAGGTAGGTCTGGGCGAGACAATGACTCAGGACGATGTGCTCAACGGCATTATGCGTATCACCGTACTGGTAGCTATCACCCGTCCGGCTGAGTTCATCGAGATTACCTTCCAGCAGCAGGTACAGAAGAGTTAAAAGCCTTCAAATGTGTAAATCAATTCTTATTTAGTAACAGATTAAAACCGAAATATTATGGCAGAGACTGGCGCAACCCAAAGCCAAAGTACATGGCCGGTTCCTGAATTTCACTTCAGCGTGGAAATCAGTAATGTAGGAGTTATCTCTTGCAAAGAGGTTTCAGGACTTGAGACCGAATTTGACGTAATCGAGTATCGTGCAGGCGATTCGCCTGAGTTCACGAAGAATAAGCAACCCGGTCTTCGCAAGACCAGCGATATCACTCTCAAGAAGGGTATCTTCGTTAGTGACAAGAAGATGTGGGACTACATCGGAAAGGTTAAGATGAATACCATCCAGCGTGAGACAGTAACCATCAAATTGCTTGATGAGTCAGGCAATCCTGTTCAGAGCTGGCAGGCAGTGAATGCTTGGCCTAAGAAGATGCAAGTCGAGGGCTTCAAGGCTGAAGGCAACAGCGTGGCAATGGAGACATTGACTCTTGCTCACGAAGGAGTTAAACCTATCTAATTGAATTATTGAAATGTCTGCAATCACCAACAACTGGGCACCTCCCGTGCAGTTCCACTTCAGTGTGGTATTCAAACTGCCGAGTGGCGATACTGCTGCCTCTTTCAGGAGTGTGAGTGGTATCGACCAGACGTTGGCATTGCAGCTGCAGGCTCAGCAGGGGGACAATGACCTGTGGCTTCCCACAGGCGTAAGCCACAGCGACATTGTCCTTTCGCGGGCGCTGGAACCATTGTCGGAGAATGTCAGTACTTGTGTAAACGATTGTATGTCTTTCAAGGAGACCGACAAGAAGATAGATCCTTGCACACTGATAATCTCGCTTCTTGACGAGCAGAAGAATCCCGTTGCATCGTGGGAATGCCAGAGAGCCGTTCCACATAAATGGAAACTGGATGACCTGAATGCATAGAGTAGCGGACTCGCGATTGAGAGTATAACCCTTAAGCATACCAAACTAAAGTAACAATGTCGGGGAAGATGATTTTATCCTTCTTCAGTTCAGGTTTCACCTTGCTCCAGCAAGAAGGTCTGACAGTTTGCAAGAAGCGTTTGATAAGTTCTTCCTCGGCAGTATCTCGGAAACTCTTGCCTCCGAGATGTTCGATGACTACATCTACATAGGTATTATATACAGGTCGGAAGTCTATCGGCAGAGTCTTCTCATCTATCTTTGGAGCTTAACTTGACACCACTTATTGGGGGAGGCATTTTGGTTTAATGGTTATTAAAGATGCCCTTCGAAACAAAATACTGTGGCATAAATATGTACGCAATGAAACCATCGCTCAGTATATAGAA
>JAGBYW010000194.1 GCA_017628555.1 Bacteroidaceae bacterium
TAAACGCGCGACTTTGCGGCATTGCCACTATATCCCCCAGCATGTTTGATGTAATACTTAAGACTCTTACCCTTCTCGTGACTCATACTTACAGGATACATTACTTCTCCACTGACCTTAATGATATTACTGCTTTCAGGAATTTCCAAGATATCGCCCTCACGAAGGAGAAGGTCATAGTTAGAACCTGGTTCCTCCAATGCTTTCTGAAGGTTAATAGCCACAGGGAAGGTGTTAGACGTCTTCATCTTCAACGCAAGCAGGGAGTCGGCAATCTGCATATTCAAATCCTTACCTTCCTTCAATCCATCTTCATAAAGTTGAATCTGAGCCTTAAGATTAGCTTGGTCGCGTTGCTCCATCTCTTCTTTCGTCATTATTCGCGTCAAACGGGCGCCTTGAACATAAGCAAGATTGGTAAATCCACCACATGCTTTCACCAAATCAGAAAGACGATAGTTCTTATTGCTGATTGTATATTGACCTTCGAAATTCACTTCTCCCTGCACAAACACATTACGCTGCTCTTCATAAGCAGGACTCTTGCGTACAATAACAATATCAAAGGGTTTGAGGAGGAATGTTGTATCTTGACGGATAGAATAATCCTCGTTCAGAGAAAAAGTAAAGGTTTCCGAGCAATTCACTCCGCCTTGTTCTGAAATATTATCGCGAACGCGACGGAAGACATCCACACGCGCCAACGAACCCGCCTCTGTTATACCACCTGTTTGGAGAATGATGTCTTGAATACTCGTGTTGTCGGCATAGGGATAAGTACCAGGGTAAACCACCTCACCCTTAACATCAATAATGCGTTCGCCAAGCATATCCGATTTACTGGGAACGAAAAGGACGTCGTTGTTCTTTAGTTCCACATCTGCCGCTGTGCCATCAAGGATTCCATGAATATCAATGTTTAGCATACGGATGGTTAAATCCTCGTTTTCACGGTGCATAATTGCAACGCCCTCATAGGCATCCTCGCTTAAACCTTCTGCCGCAAGGAGCAACTGGCGTACAGTCTTAATATCTTCGCCCAATTCAAACTGACCAGGATACTTAACTGCGCCACGCACTTCCACACGGTTCATAAATCGCGCACGAATACTGTCAACCTGAATCTGATCTTCATCTGCCAATTGGAAAATCGGCATTCGATTTTCGTTAATGGTATGCACGCTATACTCCGCTCCTGCTTTACGAGTAATTCGCACACTCTTTGTATAAGCATTACCCGCAAAATCTCCAGCATAACGCAACAAGTCGGCAACAGTTTCGCCTGTCTTCATCTCATACCACATAGGACGCTTCACGCTTCCTTTAACCTGTACAAGATTATTGTATGCGCCAACAATTATAATGTCGTTGTCTTGAAGTCCTACGCTTTCTGTAGGTTTACCATTGAGGATATAATCATATACGTCTAAAGCGCCAGCAAATTTTCCACCTCGGAAAATTTGAATGTCACGCAACGAACCAATTTTACTAATCCCCCCAGCCATATAAAGGGCATTAAAGGCAGTAGAGAGGGCGCTCAAGGTATAAGTGCCAGGCACTTCCACTTCACCCATCACTTGCACCTGCACATTGCGGGCTTCCATCAACGAAAGGTCCACACTACAACCACTGTAATACACACCCAACTTGCTCTTCAACACTTGCTTTGCACGCTCTACCGTCAGACCTGCCAACTTAATGGGACCGATTCCGTCCATCACCACGTAACCGTCTGAAGTAATGGGCGCTTCGACACTCTGCTGACTTGCTCCCCACACGTTTACCATCACTTGGTCGCCTGCGCCAAGCACATAGTTGGCGGGAGTCGTAAGATTCGCGGGTGCCTGAAAGGTTAGTTTCTTTGAGTTAAAGATATTGCGACCAAATACCTGGCGTTGCTCTTCTTCAGTCATCCCCAAAATATCCTGACTACCGCCATCTACAACGGTCTCTTCCTGATTCAAACCCAACTCTTCGGCACGTGACTGCGCAGCATCAACAAATAGTTCTTCTTCTGCCGAAGTTACGCCCTTCTTGGTCTGTTTCTTCGTTCCGCTCTCAGCCTCCTTGCGCAATTTTTCCGCCTTTTGACGCACACGCTGGAGTTGCGTAGTCGTCACACCTTTCTTTATCAACTCTGCAGCCATCTGCTGCTGAGACGTACCCTTCTGCGTTTCTGCAACCACGTACTTAAGCACTTGGTCGTCGGTCATTACTGACTGCGCAGCTGCAAAAATGCAGGAGAACAGGAGCGCAGTGAGAAGTATAATTCTGTATTTCATGTTTACGATAGTATTTGTGTTTTACTCTAAAATTTTCGGAACACCAAGCGCTTGTCGTCCGACACAAGTATCATTTGCTTCTTGCCAAGATGTTCTACATAAAATTCATCTGCACATCCCATAATCCCGTATGGTTCCATTATGGTGGTCGCAGGATCTGTAAGCAAACTGTCCTTTACGTCAAAACTTAAATACACCTTGCTCACATTCAGCGTAGTCCCCGTATACTCAAAGCGACAATAAGCATTATACGTATTTTTTTCCGTAACCTTATCTCGGTACATCTCACGCTTCACGGAATTGATCTGTAACAAATCCAACTGAAACTTCCAATAAATTTGTTGCTTTGCAACATCTTCTTCTACTTGTGGCGTTACGCTCAATGTTGTCATACGTTGCAAATGCCACATGCCGTCCAGGTCATCATTCTTGGGAAGTTTGTCACACGAGCAGACTCCCACTACAAGAAGTAAGACCATCCATATTATTTGTTTCATAGTTCGCAAAATTTACTTCAACAACAATCCCGTTTTTTTGATAGAAAGAGTAAAACCAAGATTATCTCCCACCTGCGTACCTTTATCAAAAGCAAATCCGGCAGTCGCAGACCACCCCTTATTGCTTAACTTCTTGAAATGATTAAAGTTGTAGCCTACTTCAGCCAAGCCGCTCGTCAAATACTTGCGGTTTAAATAAGGGTCAAAGTACGTACCGAGGTGCGTAGCATAACTCAAAAGCAGGCGGTAGTTTAATCCCTCAGCAGGAGTTCCCTCAAGGCCGACGTGGTGTGCCACGAAGCGGTTGCTTGGGAAGGTTAAGTCGCCCGTTTTTGCATAAAGCGGAGAGGTAAAGAGGGGATTGCCCATTGCCTGCCCCCAGTGTTGCCAACCGGCATAGAGATTGTGATTGTAATAATTATCGCGTCCGCTCACCTGGTCGGGAATCTGCGGCGTATGGTCGTGGTAAACGGGACCTGCTTGGTAATCGGTCTTCACATATTCATAAACCACGGTGCTGACGAACTTATTCTTGGGAAGCTTACACTCTATGCCCACCAAACCATCCAACCATCCGTATTGGAAGAACATCATCGAGTGGTCTTCAAAGAAGTGGTCGTAATAGGCACGCACGCTCCAATCTTTTGCTTGGTAGGTCAGCGCGAACACCCAACTGCCAACCGTGTTTCCAGCGGCATTTAAGAAGGCGCCGTCTGTAGCGTCGCTACCCTGCCCGAAGATGGCGTCTACAAAGTCTTTCGGACCCTGCCCCATCTCTAATTTTTCTCCGTGCCAACCCGCTCTTCCCGTTGGGTTATAGATAGTTCCGCCAAACTGCGTTGCCATTTCCAGACCGCCCTCAAGCACTAAGGGGAAGCGGTCGAGATTTCCGAGTCGCATATACCCTGCCTTTGTGTGCAACAAGGCTTTATCTGCGCGACGCCCGCTTGCTGGCACATACGCCTCCTGCCAAGCGCCATCGGTCATCACGCCGTAACTGAAGTGCCCCTTGATGGCGAGCCAGGGGTTCTCTTTTCCCGTAAGGCTTACGTATTCAAGCAGTTCCAAACGCACTGCGGGCACGGGGCGGGCGTTGATTCCGAAGGTCTGACTACCGCTACTGAGCCTTTGATGCTTCAACTCCATGGGGCGCTCCTTTGCTCCGACGGAGAGGCGCAACCATTTGTAATCCAAGTCGGCATACAGTTGCTGCACAATGAGGTTTGTGCGCTGCTTACCCTTTGCCACATTTTCGGTGGCGTGATTTACGGGCACCACGAGGTCGATGCCGTAGCCCAACTTCCAATCTTCTGACGCGCCAAACGCAAAAGCGGGTTGCGCAACGCCCATGCGCACGTACCCCGAAGCGTCTTGAAGCGAAGAGAGTCCGTACTTATTGCTCACCAACCACAACGGGGCATCGCCCTTTGTAGCCGCCGTAGCCGAAACCTCCAAGCCGTAGCGCAAGGAGTCATTATAGATACCGCCACTGGCACGCACCGCAAGCGCGAGGAGCATGAGGGCAGAGAGAAGGAATAACTTTGTTTTCATCATGGGTGGAGAAAGGGGAGCGCAACGATTTCCTGGAGCGGCAAGGACACACTTCCCCATTTTTATAACGCACGCGGGCGCCTGTTTATTGCCCACAGCGATTCAAGATTAGCAAAATTAAACAATCGGGGGCAATTAACCAAGTAAAACCTTTGAATTTAGGGCAACCAAGAAATAAAAATGGGGTGCGAACTGGGGGATTTCAAGTTTTCCCCCGTTCGCACCCCTCACGCGCTCAGTTTATCCCATCGACGCGCCGAAAAAAGCGCCTGAGATGGCTGAGAGAATGGTTACAATAACGCGAATGATGGTCGCCCAAAGGTTCTTAGAATTTTCAATTTGTGTTTCCATAATGTGGTAGTAAAAGATTAAGGTTTTCAAAATTAAATTGTTGAGTTATAAAACTGATTTTCAAACGATTTACCGTATGCAGGGAGCACCACACTGGTAGAAAATCGCCACCGTGTGGCGCCCCCTGATTTTACTTACTGCTGCTGGCGCTGGAGGGTTACGTTAGGATTGTCCAACCCCATTTCGTAGCGCATCTTTGAGGAACATACGAAGCGCACCTTTACGCCGCGCAGGTTCTCTTCCGAAAATTCTTCCTCCGTTGCCGTGCCTGACGACGAGAGTGTGGGGTGGAACGAACCGAGGTCGCCCAATCTTACGCTCTGACCGTTGCGAAGCGCCTTATAAATGCGCTCCTCGAGTGCAGAGATTACGGCCTTGATGTCGTGGGGCGTAAGGGTGCAGGCATCGCTCACTTCCTGTGCCAATTCCGAGAGGCGAACGGGCGTCACGGGCAATAATGTGGCGTGATACAAATACTCCTTAGTGATGGGGTTCTTGCGAGAAATCAATGTGTACTTCAACATAGTTTTTAATGGTATTAAGAGTGAATAATAATAATGTGTCGCCCACGTCAGCATCCCTCCAACTGCGCAGTAGAAGACCATCCCGTCTCCTTGAAGAGCATCCTTCCGTCGTTTGACAATGCAAAGTTACGACCGCCCCAAACAGCGCTTCACCTTTTCTAACGATTTCTAAAAACGCCTACCCCACTACTCCCCCTGTAAATACTGGGGATGGAGCGGGGTAAAAATTTTTTCATTTTTTTTGCCGAGGTAAGCGCAGCGCCCTCCAACTTCCTCATTTTTGAACCCCAAAAACGGGTGAGAAATGAAGAGATTTTTCGCCCTAAAAGTAGTCGCAAAAAACCGCCTTCCTATCCTGTCAAAAACTATACCTATTTTCGTGACAATTATTAGTAACCTAAAAAAAATTATTAGTAACATATTTTAAAATATCTTACTAATAATTTTCGCCTTTATAGATACTTGATTTTCAACTTGTTATAACGACACATTTTTACCCCATTTCAGCATCCCAAAAGCGCCCCCACTGTTGCCACAAAAAGATAAAAGCCACACCCGCAGGCATGGCTTTTACACATTTAATAATATAAGGGGGCGTGCGCCTCACTTAATACGCAATTTTATGGGGGAAGGGTTGCTTCGCCGCGCTACGAGCGGGAGCAAGCGAGGGAGCGTCATCACGCTTCACCTTCGGACCGGGCACGTAAGGACTGCGCATCAAAATGTAACGGATGCGTTCGCACTGCTGAGGGCTGAGTTCGTTGAGGTAACTCACGGCGTAGTCCATGATATTGGTTGAAACGAACTTCTCGCCCGTAAGGCTGTTCGTACGTTCCGCCAACTGCGCCACGAGTTCATCTGTAAAGACGCCACCGTAGGGGTAGTTGCTCAGGAGATACTGGTCGTACTTCGCCTTATTGTAAGTGGGCGTGTCGTCACAGAAGTCTGTGTCAAGATCACAGTCGCGGCTATACGTCTCGGGGTCTTCGCCAAAAGCATGACGAAGGCCGAGGTAGTGGGCAATCTCATGGCAGAGCGAACCTACGATTTCCGATGTCTTATACGACTCAGGCTCCAAATCATAAATGTAGCGCGAGTTCACATAAACGCAGTGCGGGTAATCAAGTTCGCTTGCGGGGCGCATCTCCATGAGTTTGGGCATACCGGCTAAGGTATCGGGGTGCAAGGTATAGGGGAAAGATGAAATACCCAGCACAGCATCGTTCTTTTCCTTGAAAAGGCAAATGTTCAGATACTTAGTTTGGTCCCACATATAGTGAGCGTAAGCAGGATCCTTGAGAAATTCCGTGCTGTTCATCGTAGCGACGCGCACCTTTTGGCGATCCACGCCCGGCTCGGGCATAGCATTTCCCTCAGGGTCTACTTCTGCCAACTTAAACTGCAACTTGAGATCTACGCCACAGTTTGCGAAGCGACGGTTTACGGCATCGAGCACCTTGGGAAGGTGCCCCTCCTCAACATACTCAAGGGGCTGGCTCTTCTGAGAGTAGAAGACGTGAAAAACTACGGGAATTTCGTACGCCGTTTCGTCGGTGGCATACTCAACTTCCTCTGTATTTCCATCGTTTCCCGTATTGTCGTCGCCAGGAAGCTGTGTCATATCATCTCCGCTATCAGAGCACGAGAAGAGTGCAGCTGCGAGGCATGCGCCAAAGAATAACTTTTTCATATTCGTTTGTTAGTAATAAGGTTATGAGGTTGTGAGGTCGCTTCGCTTTGAGGTTTTGAGAACCATCCGGATGGCGTGCAGTCCCTGCTTAATATCCGCATGGTTCTTATAACCTTAAAACCTTATAACCTTAAAACCTCTGAAATTATTACTCGTTGTAAGCGAAACCAACCTTCTGGTTCAAGCCACAGCTTACTACGTTGTCTGCAATCTTACCGTTTGCCTGAACGTAAACAAGCACGCGAGCGTCGCGGAGCACGTCAAGCGCATAGTCGCCTGTGCCCTTTGCGTAAAGAGCGCTCTTATTAAACTCACAGCAGAAGTCATAAACATCGCCAACTTCTGTAGTTTCGCCATTGTTAAGCGCAAAACCTGCACCAGTTGAGGGAGCTACGTCCTTCACACCTGCTTCATGAACCCAATAATTCACGTCGTTCGTACCCTGCTGGCGGAAGAATACATTGTCCTGAACAAGCGCAACAGTAACCTTGTAAGAACCGGGATTGTCACACTTAATCTTTGACGCAACACTGATTACGCCAGTCTTTTCATCGTAAGAAGTTGCAACAGCAATAGCTGACTCAGCCTGGTTTGAGCACACTTCTGAAATATTGTCATTCAAGAATGTGAAGAAGGCATCAGCGCTGTAACCAGCTGCCAACATTTTGCTGTCGAAGTTAATCTTCATTGCGGGATAGCTTGCACCTAAACCTGCCTGACTGGTAAGTTTGTCAGCGGCTTTGCTATAAAGGGGGTCACCAGTGTTGTAAGTGTGAAGTGCCATCAAGACAGCCTTGTCTTCATTACCTGAAATTGCAAAGAACTTCTTAAGCGCGCCAATAGCATTGGGGCAATACATACAGTCAGTACCTGTAGCCTGAATGATAAGTGCGCGACGCTTAAAGTCCTTAGAAGCAACATTTTCGTCGGCAGGAACAGCAGGAATATCACTTACTGCAGTAACGCTAACGAGTGCGTCTGCCTTTGTGTTTTCAGTGCCATAAGACGCCCAGAATTGGTAAGTGCCAGTTGCTTCAGGCGTAAACTTAGCGCCTTCAACCTTAGTGCTGTTCTTGTCTTCAATAACGTAAACAGAAGCATTCGCAGTTACGTCCTGACCGTTCTTGTCAAACACAGCAAACTCAATAGTTGTGGGCTTTGCGTCTTCTGAAACCTCAACGAAGTGCTGAGTAGCGGCGATTGTCAAACCATTCTTTGACGTTGCACGGTTTACGAATTTTTCAGTAGTAGGAGTAGAAGGAGTGGGCGTAGCAGGAGGAGGCGTAGCAGTATCGTCGCTACCACCACAAGCCGCAAAACCTACTACGAGAGCAAACATTGTTGCCCATGTAAGAAACTTTTTCATAATAATAATAAAATTTGATTGTTGTCAATGAGAGGGTGCAATGGGCAAAAGCGAGCGGGCGAATTAGAGTACGGACTTACTCAAAACTAACTCGGACTTATTTTTAATTAAGTGCCGTTCATTTTAAATTAAGTGCCGATGTATTTTAACGAAGTGCTGATGTGTTTTAACGAAGTGCTGATAAAATTTTCTCATCTCAGACTTCGTTATTTCTGTGTCTAAGCAAATGTCGCCCGCCTCAGAATGTGCGCCATTGCAAAGGCAGTGTGGAGCGAGATTATCTCACCCACATACCATTTAGCGCAAAATAAACCAATAGGCTAACGGTGCAAGCGCATCATTAACCTATTGGATTGTATCTATTTAAGAATTACTTCTTAGACTTTTCTGCATGAGCCTTCAAGTCGAAGAGCTTACCTTCAACGCGCTGGAGCTTAGGACCATTCTGTACCTTAGCAGAACGCTTACCTGCTACAGAGAGGTTCTTAACAGCTACGAGGTTGTTAGTAGAGTACATAGTCTTGTTAGCCTTGAGCACATCGTCGATAGAGAAAGGCTTAGTTGCTGCAGGCATCCATCCGTCTTCAACAGAACCACGAGTGTACTTCACTACATCGTTAGTGCGGTTCTGAGTAGCTGCGTAAGAAGCGCTGTAGTAACGGATTACGCCAGGATAGTACTTCACGCCGTCAACTTCTGCAGGGTGAACAGTAAGTGTCTGCTTGTCTTCAGAGATAGTAACGGGGAATTCGCAGTTGGGCAAGTAACCATTGTCAGCAATACCTACCATGTAGTAAGCACCATCGAAGTTAGCCAAGGGAGCGAGGTTGTTGATGTCAGACTTCATTACCATTTCGTTAGCACCAACTACTTCGAACATTACCTTAGGACCGAAGTCGAAGAACAACTGAGCGCAGTCGTAAGCTGAGTAATATTCAGAAGTGAAGAGATCCCAAGGAGTGTACACATTCTGGTTAGCAGCGTAAACATAGTTACCGCAGGGGAAGTTTACACCTACCATCTGGTTCTGACCTTCATACTTGTTAGCGTAGTGAGCAGCAGTATTCTTGTAATCTTCATAGAGCGCCTTAACCTGAGCTTCGTCGCCGCCGAGAGCGTTAAGCACTACGTTGTAAGAATCCAAGTTCTTCCATTCTTCATAAGAAGCAGGAGCGAAGTCGGGGTTCTGAGTAATTACAGAATTGAACTTACGCCAAGTATTCTTTTCGTAGTAGTTGTTAGTGTCGTAGTATTCCAATACCCATTCGCCGTCGAGGTCAGTGTAGAGCGTAGATTCTACCTTGGGCTTAGCAGGAATAGAGAGTGAACGAGAGTCTGCCCAAACAGCTTCACAAGCCTTTTCGTCTTCGTTGTACGCAACAACTGCCAAACGAGTGTCAGATTCTTCAGCAGAAGGATAACTAATTTCAAGACCTTCAGCAGAATTTACCTGTGCGAGTTCTTCTTCAGAGAGCATCTGACCGTAAGTTTCGATCATGTCTTCGTAAGAATAACCAGAGTTGAGTTCGGGGATCCAGTCCTTCACATAGTTTGCGATGAACTTCACACCTACTGCATCCTGAGAAGTACACTTGATGTTGAAGTATACCATGTCGTGAGTATTCTTGTCATCTACAGAAGTTACTTCAACAACAGGAGCGGGAAGAGTTGATTCCTTGGGTGAGAATGTGAGGTGACAGAAGCTCTGAACGGCACCTGATTCTTCGAAGAGACCAGTTACGAGCATGTGATAGTTAGCGCCGATTGTGAGACCTTCCATTACATATTCGTTACCGCCTGCCATGGGCATACCATTGTTCAATGTATAAGCTTGCAAACCAGCTTCGCCAACGAATGAGCAGAGCATGCTGTAATCTTCATCAGATACGGGGAGAACGTGGTAGCTCAAACAATCTTCGGGGGGAACCATTTCGAAAATAGCTGTACGTTCAGTCATCTTCTTGATAGTTACTTCTACTGTGTCAGCAGGTACTGCTGCGTTATTTGTCCAGAAGAACTGCTTAGCAAATTCGCGGTTGAAAGTAACGCCTTCGTCTGTGCAAACTTCAGTGTATTCGCCGAGGTTCATGCCAGCGCGTGAGTTGCTCCAGATACCCATGTCGTCGTCAATGTAATCATCGTTGTATTCCATAGTGTAGTCGGGCATCCAACGATAAGTTACGGGCCATGAGAAGGGAACTTCGCCGTAGTAAGCAGCAGATACCAACATTACGAATGCACTACCGGGCTTGATTGTGTAGGGATAGTCATAATAAGAAGTGCTGTCTACTTCACCAGTTGCCCAGTCCATGTCGTATTCGCGATACCAGAGGTCACCGTCCTTAATTTCAAGAGTCTGAGGACCTACGTAGTGGTTGTTACCGAGTGATTCGAGGAAACCTGCATCACTCTGACCGAAGTACATCTTCATCTGTTCGTAAGTTGCACGGTCACCGAGGTTGAGAATCCAGTTAGTTGTGTCGGGAACATTTACGTGGAACTTAACAGAGAAGGGAGTTGTGCTGATCATAGTGATGATCTGATTGCCATAACCAGCAGTTGTTACGTTAGCCTGTTCGAGAAGGAATGTGTTTTCCACAGTCTTCATTGCGAAGTAAACTACGTATTCAGTTTCACCTTCAAGACCTTCAACAACTACAGTGTTTTCACCGTCCTGCATGGGAACTGTCTTTTCAGCTTCCGCAAAAATCAATTCTGCATCGGGAGCTGCTGCAGCGCGAGCTTCTTCGCCAGCCTTTACAGCCTTATATGCGAGTTCTGTTACGCCACTTGTTGTAAATTTGAAAGATGCAGTAGTGGCAGTGATTGTTCCATCGTTTTCAGAAGGAGTAGTCACTGTTGTAGAAGGACCCTTAGGATCATCATCATCACTACAGCTTGTGAAGCCGGCACCCAAAGTTACGAGCGCAACGACCATCAATGACCAAAACTTTTTCATAATGTGATTAAGCATTGAGTGCACCTCCACACTAAGTTGTGCTACGATAGTAAGGGAGGGGCGGTTCTTTTTAGTTTGTTGTGTTTTGTAAGCGCACTTACTTACTTCCTTAATAATTAACTGAATTAAAATTTTCGCAACGCAGAAAAACTCTGTAAGACAGGGAGTAAAAGCATCCACAGAAGTCTTTTCGCTTTTGAAACGGTGGCAAAATTATACATTTTTTTTGAACTTCCAAGTCTTGAACCCGAAAAAGTATAGAAATTTTGTCATTTTGACTTTCCAAAACGCAACTTTCTCTGTTTTTTGCATAAATATTTGAGAAATATGCAAGGTTCACGGACTTTTAAATTACTTTTTGCCACCCCGCACAGGGATTTTGCAACACATAGGCAGAAAACATGGAGCAGATTTTTACTCTTTGCACTTTTTGACCACCAAATTCGGGAGGCAAAATTACGCGTTTGAACCCCCAAAATAATAGGGCAAAAAACTATATCTATTTTCGTAAAAATTATTAGTAACCTAAAAAAAAATTGTTAGTAAGATAATTTAAAATAGGTTACTAATAATTTTGGGGGTAAGTATTAGTAAGGAAATGAGGCATATTGCACAGTTTTTGAAGTGAGCAAAAAGCGTGACAATCTGGGGGTATTTTTTACAAAAATTACCACTATGGAAAAAATCCGGAGGGGGCGTAGCGTAAAAAACGGGTAAATTTTCCGGTTTTTAAACTTTCTTTATATAATAGGTGTGTGTAAAATCCGCCGAAAGTTTGTATTTTTGCGCCGTAAAAACTAACTATAGACTATGCAACTACCCTTTCTCACCGCCGAAGAGGCGGCTGCATACATCCAACACGGCGACATCTTAGGCATCGGGGGGTTTGGCCCTGCGGGTTCTCCCAAGATGATTCCCCCTGCTATTGCGAAGCGCGCGATGGCAGAGCACGAGGCGGGTCGCCCTTTTAAGGTGGACGTCATTACAGGAGCTTCTATCGGCGCGAGTTGCGACGGAGCGCTGACCTTGGCAGACGCCATTGACCGCCGTATGCCCTTTAGCGTAAACACCGACTTGCGCCGCGCGTTTAATGCGGGAAAGGTGCGCTACACCGACCTCAACCTCTCCGACAATGCTACCCACCTGCGTCAGGGTATGACGGGACCCATTACTTGGGGCATTATTGAAGCGATTGACGTACAGAGAATCTGCGGCAAGATACGTATTTACCCCACGGCGGGAGTTGGTATCGCGCCCACGGTATGCCGTTTGGCGGAGAAGGGCGTGTTTATCGAGTGGAACATGTGGCACTCGTCAAGCCTCATAGGTCTGCACGACATCTATGAGATTGAAGATCCCTGGAACCGCCGCACGGTAGGCATTAACAACATTACCGACCGCATTGGTAAACCCTATATCGAAATTGAAGAGTCGCGCATCAAAGGCATCATCCGTTGCAACACCGCCGATGAGTCGCGCACGATGCTCCCCGGCAGTGCCGAGACCGACATTATTGGTAAAAACGTAGCCGACTTCCTCGTGTGGAACATGCACAAGGGTTACATCTTCCGCGACAAGTTGATTATGCAATCGGGTGTAGGTTCGGGCGCCAACGCCGTACTTGGTGCGCTCGGCGAGTGTAAGGAAGTGCCCAACTTCAGTATCTACACCGAGGTGTTCCAAGAAGAACCCATGCGCCTCTTACTCGAAGAGCGCGTGACAGAGGCTTCTACGGGTGCCTTAACTATTAGCCCTGAGAAGTTGAAGGAACTCACCGACAACATCCAGTATTTCCGCGACCGCTTGATTATTCGCCCCTCAGAAATTTCCAACTGCCCCGAAATCATTGCCCGACTCGGCATCTGCGCCCTCAATACAGCAATCGAGGTAGACATTTACGGTCACGTCAACTCTACTAAGATTTGCGGCACAAAGATGATGAACGGCGTGGGCGGCTCATGCGACTACACCTGCAACTCCATGCTCTCCACCTTTACCTGCACCTCTACGCAAAAGGGTGGCACCATTTCGAGCATCGTGCCCTTCTGCTCACACATTGACCACACGGAGCACTACGTAGATGCCATCGTGACGGAATACGGAGTAGCCGACTTGCGCAATAAGTGTGCTACCGAAAAGGCGGAAGCCCTCATCGCCATCGCCCACCCCGACTACCGCCCCATCCTGCGTGACTACATGCGCCTGGCGCAACGAAACGGAGGCCACACCCCTCACATGCTCACCGCCGCCTTTGCTATGCACGACACGTATATGCGTAAGGGCGACATGCGCTTGGTAGATTGGAGCGAATACATTAAATAATCATAAGATTTCTATAGTTACTATAGTCTCTATAGTTCCTATAATCCCTATAGAATTTCTCTTTAAAACCTCAAAACCTCAACCAATATGAAAATTAAATCTCTCTTTATCCTCGCCCTTGCGGCAGGCTCGCTCGCTTCTTGTAGCAAGATGGGCGCACTCTCTGCGGACAACTTCACCGTGGTGCCCTCTCCCCTCGAAGCAGTATCTAATGAAGTGCCCGTTACGATCAACGGCCGCTTCCCCGAAAAGTATATGAAGAAGAAGGCAGAAGTTACCGTCATTCCCGTACTCCGCTTTGCAGGTAAGGAAGTGCTTGGTCAGCCCGCCTCTTTCCAGGGCGAAAAGGTGATTGGCAACAATCAGGAAATCTCTTACCGCCTCGGTGGTAACTACGTGATGCGCGCCACATTCCCTTACGACCCCGACATGATCCAAAGCGAACTCTACCTCGCCTTTGATGCGCGCAAGGGTAAGAAGACTTACAGCGTGCCCGACGTGCTCGTGGCAAAGGGCGTACTCTCTACCTCTGCCCTTCTCGGCAGAACGGTGGGTGAAACCCAGGGTGCTGCCTCTGGCGATGCTTTCCAGTACATGACCAACCAGTCGCAGAAGTCGCAAATCAAGTACCTCATCAACCAGTCTAAGATTCGCTTGAGCGAACTCAGCACTCCCTCAATCCAGGAGTTCGTAAAGGTGCTCCGCGACATCAAGGAAGACCAGCGCAGCTTTGCCCTCGACGGCATTGAAGTAATGGCATACGCTTCACCCGACGGTAAGCAAGACCTCAATGAGCGCCTCGCTCGTGCGCGTCAGCTTTCATCGTCTAACTATATCTCTGACAAGCTCGAAGAACTCGAACTCATCTCTCCCATCTCTACGCGCTACACCGCAGAAGACTGGGAAGGATTCCAGGAACTCGTTTCGGCGTCTAACATCCAGGACAAGGAAATCATCCTCCGCGTGCTCTCAATGTATGAAGACCCCGAAGAACGCGAGCGTCAGATTAAGAACATCTCTGCTGCCTACACCGAACTCATCGACGAGATTCTCCCCGAACTCCGCCGCGCTCGCATCACATTGAACTACGTGCTCATCGGCCGCACAGACGATGAAATTCTTCAGCAGCTTCAGGCAGACGCTTCTAAGCTTAGCGTAGAAGAATTGCTCTACGTAGCAACTTTCGACGAAACTGCAAACCAGCAGAAGGAAATCTATGAAAAGACCGTGCAGCTCTATCCTAACGACTACCGCGCGTATAACAACCTCGGCCTTATCGCTCAGATGACGGGCAAGATGGCAGAAGCCAAGGAGTGGTTCACAAAGGCTGCCACCCTCAACAGCACTGCGCCCGAAGTTAATGCTAACCTCGCCCTCGTAGCCCTCGTTGAAGGCGACGAAGCTACTGCTGAGTCATACCTCGGTCGCGCTTCTGAAGCCAGCAACTACAGCGACTTGCTCTCTGCGCTTCAGGTAAGCAAGGGTAACTATGCTGCGGCAGGCGCTAATGCCAAGAACGGCAAGAGCAACACTGCTGCCCTCGCACTCATTCTTAATAAGGATTACGCTACAGCGCTCAAGGTGCTCAACATGGTGCCCCGCAAGACGGCAACAACAGATTACCTCCGCGCCGTGTGTGCAATTCGCCAGAATATGTACGACACAGCCGTAACTTCACTCAAGTCGGCGTTCGAAAAGGATCCTTCGCTCAAGCAGCGCGCAGCAAAAGACCTTGAATTTACAAAGTTGGCTAACAGAGAAGCATTCAAGGCGCTCTTCTAATCCCTTACGCACATACACATTATTATATATTATATGGAGGTCACGCGGGTGGCCTCCATATTTTGTTTTCACACCCCCAAAATCCCCCTCTGAAATACCCAAAACCATTGCGCTGAAAACTATACCTATTTTCGTAAAAATTATTAGTAACCTAAAAAAAATTATTAGTAACCTAATTTAAAATACATTACTAATAATTTTCACCATCTCTACACCCCTGATAATCAGGTAATATTTTGTTGCAATTTTTCGCAGGCAAAAATTATCAAAAATCAGTCAAAAATAGTCGCTTGAGTGCCGTTTTTCTATCACAGACTCAATTTTCACAGCACCAAGTCACTTGCATTAAGAAAAAACTTGTATATTTGCACGTTGAAAATTACCCTTTTAGGAAATCCGCCCCATTTTCGGGTCCCTCAGAGGCACATTTTCACCCCTCGTACACGTATAATAATACTAAACAAACAATAACTCAAACACAATGCAAAACAAAGGATTTGTAAAAACAATCGCCGTATTGCTGTTCTTGACTTGCTGCTTCTATTTCTCATTCTCGTTTGTAACGAGCCACTATGAGAAGA
>JAGBYW010000195.1 GCA_017628555.1 Bacteroidaceae bacterium
CCGCAAAAGACCTTACAACTTAAACTTGTAAATGGCGTGGAGCATGACGTAGCTGTGGAAGGTTTCGGTGCGACCGAATTGGCGGGTGCCGGTACCTACGTTGCTGCTTTCGGATGTCTTTTGGCGGAGCAAGTCAACGGCTTCTAATTGCAAGGTGAGGGCTTTGTCCTTCAAGAAGGATTGCGAGATGGTGGCGTTGATGAGCCATTGGTCGTGGTTGAGCAGGGCGTCGTCATAGCCCGTGCGGGTGTAGTAAATGAAGTTTGAGTGGATGCTCATGCCGAAGGGGAGGTTGACTTGCGGAGAGAGGTTCACCTCGTAGGTATGTCCACGCTGGCTGAACTGAGGCGCCTGTTTGTAAGTGGCATATTCGCCCATGTACATAGTGCTCAAGAAGACGCTCCAAATGTCTTGGCGCCAACGCAGAGAGAGACTGACGGTGGGCTTCAACAGATTGATGGTGGAAAGTCCGAGCGCATCGCCCAATTCTCCCACTTGCCCCTTCATGTGTATATAGGCAAGGTTGGTATAAGCCGAGAGCGTAAACGCTTGTGCCGTGTCGAGCGGTTGGCTGGTGCGGAAAGAGAAACCGCAATCATAATTGCCCGAAACGTTCGTCATGCTGCGGCGGGTGTAACCCGTTGCAGGGTCGCGCTCTACGGTAGAAATCCAATCCTTCGTGTTGTGGTTGAAATACAGATAACCGTTGTAACTATCGCCCCGCTTGGTGTTGAAACGATAGGCGCGGAGTCCGAAGTGGTTGTCCCATCCCGTCTTCAGTCCGGGATTATTAACGACTTCCTGCATGGGGTTTCCCGTATCTGTAATGGGGAGCAGCTGCATGAGGTCGGGACGTCTTGTCCCTCCGCCGTAGGTGAATTGGATGTAGTTCTGCTTCGTGAATTTATACTTCAGATAGGTGTCCAACGAAGCATACGGTCGGTTGCGCTGAGGCTCAAAGCGCTTGCCGCCACGCTCATATTCCAATCGCTCATTCCGTATGCCAAGGGCGGGCAGGAGTTCTAATTCCACCTTGTCCCACCATCCTGAGAGGCGCAAGGTAAGGCTGTTTTTGAGGGTGTAATGGTCGGAATGGTAAGAGTTTTCCACGTTGCGCACAAACTCTAATGAGTCGCCCAATGTGGGGCGCAGACTTGGGGGGATGTCATAGATGTCGTAGAGTGTGGAGCGATCGTCGTTCTTACTGTACGAGGCAAAATAGTATGCCGACAACTTGAGGGGCTTCGAGAGTTTTTCGCCATATTCTATAGAGGTATAGACGGTATAACCACTGCCTGGATCGTCCTTAAATTGGCGGTAGTCGGCATAAGGTTTCGGAGCTGCCGCATTGAAGTAGCGATAGTTGACCGTGCTGTGCGACTCACCTGGTTTGTCATGGAACGAAGCATCAACAGAAGCGTCGAATGTGCGCCCCGCTTTCTTAAATAGACGCGTGTATTTCACATTGAGCGATGCCGAATACACTTCTGCATCCGTGGTGTAACGAGAGCGAACGGCATTCGTAGCCTGCTGGCGCGTAGCGTCGGTAAGGTTGTCCGCCCAAAGGCTTTCGGCAAGATTGTCTGCGTATTCGGGACGCTCATGATAGGTGGAAGCTACGCCCTGATACTTGCTGTCGAGCCCGCCATAGTTAAGGCGTGTCGATAGGTTGAGGCGGTTGCTGGCGTTCCAGTTATAGGTGAGATTCCCGTCGGCATTCACCTTCACGTCATGCTCCTTTCGTATGCCCTTTCCGTAAGTGTAGAGCGCACTGCCGGCGCCGAGAATCGACTCTGTGGTGTTGTAACTAATGGCGGTCTTATCGTTGTGCGTCACGTGGATATTGGCGTTGCTGGTCAAGTAACCCGCATCGGAATATCCCTTGCCGTTGTCCCATTGCAACATGCTTCCCGCCTTGCGATAGGTGTAAAGTCCATTGCCCGCGTTGAAGTGGCGCCAGTTTCCGTTTTGGTCCACACTCTGGTTCTCACTGATGTTATTGGCTTGCGCATACGCCGCCAAGCGTCGGTGGTCGGTGAAGTTCGTAGTGAACACCTTGCCCACGTACGTCTCATTCGTGCCACCGCCCAAGTTTACGTTCGCCATCCACGTGGATTTATACTCCTCCTTAATCGTGAGGTCCACCACGGTCGCCTTGTTCGCGTCAAGTTCACTGCGAAACTGCTTCTCCTCATCCGTCTTCTCGTACAACTTCACGTCCTTCACGGCATCCGTAGGCATATTTGCCATCGCCGTCTGCACATCGCCGAAGAAGGGTTTGCCATCTACGAGTACCTGACTCACCGTCTTGCCGTTAAATGTTACGTTGCCGTTATTGTCCATCGAAATGCCGGGCAGCTGACTCATCAGCGCTGCGAGCGAAGCACCGGGAGGAAGGCGCAGGGCTTTTGTGTGAAACACCAAGGTATCTTCTTTCACGGTCATCATTCGTGCGAGCGCCGTGACTTGTGCTTCGTCTAATTGATAGTCGGAGGAGGTGAGTTCCAACTTACCTAAATCCACGGCGGGGTATTGTTCCGTCAATTCAATGCGGCGAATGAGTGTGTCGAATCCCGTCAGCGCAATGTTCACCACCAACTTGCCAGCGTCAGCCTTGATGGAAAATTCCCCTTTGTCGTTAGTTGTTACTTGCTCAATCACGATGGGTAGGCTCATTTCCTTATTGGTTTGAGCATTGACCACTTTTATGGTGTCGGAGGCTTGTAACTCGACTATCGCCATGGGCAAAGGCTCCTGCGTTTGCTTGTCAACGACGATGCCCTTTACGCTATATTCTTGCGCTTGCGCCGTGAGCGAAAGGAGGGCGAATAGGAGGATGAATGTGTGTTTCATGGAATGATTTTTTCGGGATGAGACAAAGTCTCCACAGGGCTTGCTGAGGAGCAAACCCGAAATGGGGAAAACGATTCGGTATTTTATGGGATGGGAATTTGAGTTAGTAGAAAGTGCTTATTGTGTTGCTGCCCCAAGGCGTAATTTTGCATGCTAAAAATGTAACAATTTTTCGCAAGATACACACCTGTTAATCAATAAGTTAGGTCTGTTGAAAATTATTAGTAACATATTTTAAATTATCTTACTAATAATTTTTTTTATGTTACTAATAATTTTTACTACAAGTGGTTTAGTTTTTTCAGCAACGGATTTGATGCGAATTTTGAGTGGCATGGAGGGCATGCTTTCTCCTTTACAAATTATACTGCTTGTCCAAATACGCAATGCGTCGGGTTATCCAGGCTTTGATGAACTCCGCCTCTTGCGGGATGTTGATGCGCAGTCCGTTGGCATTGTTCCAGCGCTGGGCTTCACGGATATGGGCGCCACTTTGCTCCATGAGGTGGAGAAGGGAAGTGATGCGCTCGCTGAGGCGTTGGGGATCGAAATGCGTGCGACGGAGTTGGCGGTAGCGCTTTGCCATTTGGGCGTTCCAATCGTTCGGATCAAGTTTGTAGAGGCGCTCAAAGAGGGCGTTTTGATGTCCTTCGCGGCGGAGGAAGTCACGGTAATCCCGTGTGGCATTACTCGTGTGGTCGCTTCCTGCAAAGTTGCGCCCCAGCGTGCCGTCCATATCCCAGAGAATGGGCGTAAGGCGCGCGTCGCGTTGGTAATCCTGGATTGCCCAATACATGTTTTTTGCGGAATTGTCGGTGGCAAAAATGAGTTCGATGAGCAAGTAATAGTCGCGCACGGCGGGAAGGTCGAAGTAGGTGCCGATGCGTTGGCTGAATTCGGCGTCGGAAGTGGTGCTCACCGCCTGAATGGCATCAACAAGAGGTTGCCACTTGGCATTTTTCTTTGCCGAAGGCTCGGGGTATTTGATTTGCCACCCGCTCCATTCCTCTTGGCGCTCGGAGGGAGTGGAGGAACCGTGCCACGAACCCAGAGCGGAAGCAAATTGTGTGGCATGGCTCCACTGATCAGCCTTGTAAAGCATGCCACCAGGGACAATGTCGTTGCCCTTAGCGAGTCCGCACTGCTTGCGGTCAATGCGCTCGCACAGGTCATAGACACCGTGGTAACTGCCGTTGAGGAACACTTCAACGAGTCGGCCTTGCGAAACGCTGGGTGCATCTTTTACGTAATTAGAAAAGTAAGGCGCCTCGGCAAAGTCCGCCCAAAGGTCCATAATTATGCGACCGCGCATGCGGGAAGGGTCAACGGTCATGGCGTTAAGCACCCAGTAGTTGTCCGTGCGCAATCCCAGAAGCGAGCGATTGATTTTCTTGCCGTCAGTGCCCTTGAGTTTGATGCCCATTGAGCGCTTGTTGTAACGCGAAGTGAAGTCGCCACGATTTCTTACTTGCAGGGCATAGGCGGAGTCGGTCTTGAGGGTCGCGTCGTGAACGATGATGCTTCCCGTGCCCCACTGCTGTTTGGAAAATCCACTTGCCGTGATTTCCAGGATGGGCATATAGGTGAATTGAAGGGTTGCGCGGGCGAGGGTGTCCGTCTCCGTGGCGAAAGCAAGGCGATAGGTTTGCGTGCCGTCCACTTTGCCGAGCGCGAGGGTGCCTTTGCTGGAAGTGGGCTTCCCATTGACAAAGATTCGGGCGTCGGGGAAGGTGGCGCAAGCGAATTGTAGCGTCACGTCCTTGCCCATCAGTCGTTCGGTAAGGGGAAAGAGGTACGTGTTGGTGCGTTTGTCGTAAACGGGAGACTTACCGTCGAGTGTGAAGCGGAGGGTTTGGACGGTGGAGACGTAATAGCGGTTGCCACCTGCGGTGCGTTGTCGGGTCAGAACGGGATGTTCCACGGGCTTAAACACTACGGGGTGTCCGTCAATGGAAGAAACCTGCTCGCCCTTCTTCGTGTAAAGCGCAAAGCGTTCGTTGCTCGTGGCGCTCTTTGAGGTATTGTTGTAAAGGCCTACGATGTGCGTGCCAATACGTACGTTAAGCAACTGCTGGCTGTTCCAATTGGTGATGATGATGTGAGATGAACCGGGGTAAATGCTCCATTCAGAGGCCGTTCCATTAGGCTTGTCCGTAAGCGTCATATAGCGGCGCGTGGCGGTGCGAATCCCGTCGTAGGTCATGTAGCGCCCCGTCTCGGCGTGCTGAATGGTATAATTACCGTTGTCCAACTTCGTGATGCGCCAAAGGACAGACTTTTGCCCAGGTGTGCCGTTGTGGGACAACTCCAAGGGGGACGACGGGGAGGGAATGACTGCGTTTGTGGGGAGTTCGACACATCGGATTTCGTAACACTCACCCGATTTCAACGCTACGCCCTGAGCGAAACCGGAAAGTGAGAGGAGGCAACAAGCAAGCGTGATGCCAAGGGTGCGGAATGAGAGAGGCATAGCAGATTAAAGTTTTTTGTTAAGTTTAATAATGTTGCCGATGTCGTCGGTAGTGAGTTCGCCCGTCAGTTGTACGACACGCGAGCAATAATCATCGCGGAAGCGGAAAATGAGCAACTCTTTCAACTTACGCCCTTTGCCACGGATGCCAAAGACCATGATTTCGACGTTGTTAGCACTGAGTTGCATAAGCAATTCATAGTCTTTCAACGCAGAGACTGCTTCGTAGTTGCTACGGATCGTAGCTGTCGTAGAACGGCTGTGCGTGTGCAACGCCAAGACACTGGTCAAGCGGTCAACAACGTGCTTAAACTCCCAGCGGTCGTTCTTCAGGAGTTGCTCGCGAGCGATAGAAAGCATCTCGCCAGAGACAAACGTGCGTTGCACTTTCTTGTTGCCTGCCAAATGGTCGAAGGAGAAACCTACCTTAGGTTTCGCCTCGGCACGGGCAAGGACTTTCGCCGTTGACACAGAGGTATGCGCCACGGCAAGTGAGGAAATAAGGGGACTGCAACAGATCGTGCAGAGGAGGATTTTGAAGAAGGTTGTCATATTTGGGGAACGGTGAAGGGTGAAAGGGTAACGGTGAAAGGTGAAAGAGAACCGGATGGCGCTCTCCCCCTGTATAGGGGGAGGGGACCACGTAGTGGTGAGGGGGTGCGAAAGCAGTGAGTAGTTAGTAGTGAGTAGTTAAGCCATGCGGGGTGTATTTTGCACCCCCTCACCGCTAAAGCGGTCCCCTCCCCCTATAAACAGGGGGAGAGCGCCATCCGGATGGCAGTTGTACTCTGTACTCTGTTCTCTGTACTCTTCTAATTACTCGCAAGCTCCGCCCAACTCGTCATTCATATCGTCAAAAGCGAGGGCGCTTGCCACAAAGAGGAGGGCGTTTTCGACTTCCGCCTCTGCGGCTTCCGCATTCAGGCAGGTGTCTTCGTAAACGGTGAGGGCGGGGCTGGAATAATGGTTCACGGCAAAGAAGATGCCAGCCAAGGATGCCGCAATGGCGGTGGCGAGTCCCAAGTGCTTGAAGAGGGGTAGGGAAGCGGTGCGTGAGCGTGGCGCTTGCCAATCGGGCTCTTGCTCCAAGCGCTTCAAAAGTCGGCGCTCAAAACCCGCGGGCGGCACAACTTGGGGGGGCGTGCTTAGGAGCGCGATGATTTCCCCTTCCTGTTTCCATTCCTCGGGGGCATCGGGGGAGAGGAGCAACTCTTGAAGCAACTTCTCTTCCGCCAACGAGGCATCGCCAGCGTAATATTTTTTACGGAGTTCCGAAATGTTTGATGTAGTCATGGGAAAAGGATGTTTAATTGAGATGCAATTTTACGTCGGGTGCGGGAAAGGATTTGGCGCACGTTGGAGGGTGTTTCGCCAGTGGCTTCGCAAATCTCGTCAATGGAGCATGCTGCAACGTGTCGCATGGTTAGAATCTTGCGTATCTTCGAGGGGAGGGCTTGAATGATACGTTCTAAATACTCATTGGTTTCAAGTTCGGGCGGTGGGGCGGGTGCGGCGACGGTGTGCTCGGCAAGGAGCAGTTCCGTCTCATCGTGCCGCTCGTGCATGAGGTCAAGGCAATGGTTGCGGAGTATTCGCATGATGTATCCCTCAGGACTTTGCATTTGCTGCACGCGCTCGGCGTCGCGCCAAAGTTTTACGAGTGTTTCCTGCACCGCGTCTTCAGCGTCTTGCGCATTCTGCAGCAGCGCGAATGCCACTTTGTAGAGGCGGGGCGCAAGACACACGTACTTTTCTTCAAATTCTTTTGAGGTCATAGTGGTTTAGACGGGTGAAACGGGGTGGGGAGATGCGCTGGGAGGGCAAAAATCCCCTTGGAGTTAGAAAGTCTTTCTATTATAATAACTGAGAAAACTGCCGTTTGTGACAAAATTATTGAAAAATTTTTCATGCGCATTTTCGTGTCTCAAAAAAGGACGTGAGGTGGTGGATTTTTTTAGTAAACAATCAGTTTTGTAACTTCTTTATAATGAGCGTGTTAAATATAGGTCTATTTTGCTGAAAATTATTAGTAACATATTTTAAATTATCTTACTAATAATTTTTTTTTTTCTTACTAATAATTTTTACGAAAATAGGTTTAGTTTTTTGGAGGGTAAAATAGGGGTGTATTTTATATATAAAAGGAGTGTGTTTGTAGCATGAAAAAAGAGGATGTTGAGGTTGGAGACAGAAATATCTTCTCTCGGATTGGATGACTTTGGAAAAAAGTGTATCTTTGCAGAGAATATATTAACATTACGGGGTGAGGTATGCCTTGCTCCGCCTTAACGATTATTGTTATGAATGTACTCGAACTGAGTGAACAAGAAATTGGACGCCGCCAAGCGCTCCAACAGTTGCGCGACATGGGTATTGACCCTTATCCCGCGGCTGAATATCCCGTGAATGCGTATTCTACAGACATTCGCGACAACTTTAAGGATGACGAAGAACCCCGTCAGGTGTGTATCGCGGGACGTATGATGAGCCGCCGCGTAATGGGTAAGGCTTCTTTCGTAGAATTGCTCGACTCTAAGGGTCGCACACAGGTTTATGTGACGCGCGACAGCATTTGTCCCGAAGACAATACCGACCTCTACAACGTCGTGTTTAAGAAGTTGCTTGACTTGGGCGACTTTATCGGTATCAAGGGTTACGTGTTCCGTACGCAGACGGGAGAAATCTCTGTGCATGCTCAGGAACTCACGGTGTTGGCAAAGAGCATCAAACCCCTTCCCATCGTAAAGTATAAGGATGGTGTGGCTTACGATGCTTTTGAAGATCCTGAACTTCGCTATCGCCAGCGTTGCGTAGACTTGGTGGTGAACGAGGGTGTGAAGGACACATTCATGAAGCGCTCTATCGTGGTGAAGACACTCCGTAACGAGCTCGACGCTGCGGGTTATACGGAAGTGGAAACGCCTATCCTGCAGAGCATTGCGGGTGGTGCGAGCGCGCGTCCCTTTATCACGCACCACAATACGCTTGACATCGACCTCTATTGCCGTATCGCTACCGAGCTTTACTTGAAGCGCTTAATCGTAGGTGGTTTCGAAGGTGTGTTCGAAATTGGTAAGAACTTCCGCAACGAAGGTATGGACCGCACACACAATCCCGAGTTTACTTGTATGGAACTCTACGTTCAGTATAAGGACTACAACTGGATGATGGCGTTTACGGAACAACTCCTTGAAAAGATTTGCGTAGCCGTAAATGGTTGCACGGAAACCGTAGTCGACGGCAAAACCATCAGCTTTAAGGCGCCCTACCGCCGTCTTCCCATCCTCGATGCGATTAAGGAAAAGACAGGTTATGACCTCAACGGCATGAGCGAAGAAGAAATTCGTGAAGTGTGCAAGAAGTTGAACCTCGAAATCGACGAGACGATGGGTAAGGGCAAACTTATCGATGAAATCTTCGGCGAATTCTGTGAAGGCACTTACATTCAGCCCACATTTATTACGGATTACCCCGTAGAAATGTCGCCTCTTACAAAGATGCACCGCTCAAAGCCCGGACTCACTGAACGCTTTGAACTCATGGTGAACGGTAAGGAATTGGCAAATGCTTACTCCGAACTCAACGACCCCCTCGACCAGGAAGAACGCTTCAAGGAGCAGATGCGCCTTGCCGATAAGGGTGATGACGAAGCGATGATTATTGACCAAGACTTCCTCCGCGCACTTCAATACGGTATGCCCCCCACCAGCGGTATCGGTATCGGCATCGACCGCCTCGTGATGTTAATGACAGGTCAAACAACGATTCAGGAAGTGCTCTTCTTCCCCCAAATGCGTCCCGAAAAGAAGGTGGCACGCGACAAGGCAGAGAAGTTTGCTGAGAAGGGAATCCCCGCAGAACTCGTACCCATCCTCTACAAAGTAGGTTACAACCTCGTGAGTGACCTTGAAGGTGGCAACCCTCAGAAGATCAACCAACAGATTGGCGAAGTCATCAAAAAGTATAAGCTTGAGGTGACAAAGCCCAGTGTGGCGGAAATTGAAGCTTGGGTCTAAATTAGGTGGTAAGGTTTTAGGTCGCTACGCTTAAAGGTTTTAAGGACTATGCAGACTGAATGTCTCATTCCCCTTTACCCTTATAATCTTGCGACCTTATAACCTCAAAACCTTATAACCTCAAAACCTCATAACTATGTCTCGTTTCTTCTCCTTCTTCTCCAACGAAAACGGCAAAGCCCTGAATGGGGGTGATGTCGAATGGGGGACAAACATAGCGATTATGGGTGGCGGTAGTTGGGCTACTGCCATTGCAAAGATGTTCTTGGAGCGCACGCCGCATATTCACTGGTATATGCGCAACCAAGATACGATTGACAACTTCAAGCGCCTTGGGTATAACCCTTCGTACTTGACCAGTGTGCGCTTCGACCTTTCGCGTATCACCTTCTCGAGTGATATTAACGAAGTGGTAAGTAATTGCGACACGCTTGTCTTCGTGACGCCTTCGCCTTACTTGAAGAATCACCTCAAGAAACTCAAGGTGAAGCTTCACAACAAGTTTATCGTGACCGCCATCAAGGGTATTGTGCCCGACGAGAATTTGGTCTGCACGGAATACTTCCGCCAGGTGTATAACGTGCCCGAAGATAACCTCGGAGTGCTGGGTGGTCCGAGCCATGCCGAAGAAGTGGCGCTCGGACGCTTGACTTATCTCACCATCGGCTGTGTAGATAATGCTAAGGCGCAGATGTTGGCGGAGAAAATCTCAAGCAGCTATGTCAAGACCAAGACCAGTCAAGACGTCATCGGCATTGAGTATGCCTCGGTGTTGAAGAATGTATATTCTATCGCTGCCGGCATTTGCAACGGCTTGAAGTATGGCGACAACTTCCAGTCTGTGTTGATGTCCAACGCCGTGCAGGAGATGAACCGCTTCCTGCGTTCCGTTTATCCCATTGAGCGCAATGTTTACGACAGCGTTTATTTGGGCGACCTCCTTGTTACGGGTTACTCCAACTTCTCGCGCAACCGTGTGTTTGGGCAAATGATTGGTAAGGGTTACTCCGTGAAGTCGGCGCAGATTGAAATGGAAATGATTGCCGAGGGGTATTACGGCACGAAGTGTATGAAAGACATCAACCGTCACTACCATGTAAACATGCCCATCCTCGACGCCGTATATAATATATTATATGAGCGCATCTCGCCCAGCATCGAAATCAAGTTGCTCACAGATTCGTTCAGATAAGCGATACGGAAAATCCGAAGGTTGAGGGACGGGAAAATCCCAGTGTCCTCTTCCGCCGAAAACGATAAATGTGGGAGCGTC
>JAGBYW010000196.1 GCA_017628555.1 Bacteroidaceae bacterium
GCAAGCACGCACTTTGGCAAAGAAGTTGATGGAGGAGTGTGCCGACTTCTCACGACTCTCGCAAAGCCGTGTGTATGAAAACCTTTCGTATCGTGCCAACGTGATTGCTTACCTCAAAGCAATGGTGCTCTACGTGGCGCAAGGCGAGAAGTGGGACAAGACGATTGAGCACTTTGTACGTTGGTCATTGAAGTACGACCTGTGGTGTAAAATGCACTTCTTCGGCGAGGACATTCTTGAGCAAGATGCTGAGCACAACCATCGCGAGCGCCGAGGTCCTCAGAACTTGCTCGACCTGCTCCCCAATGAGTTCACCCGTCAAGAAGCCCAAGACCTGCGCCAACGCCTTGGCATACGTACGGGTTCGCTTACCACTATGTTGGCAAATTGGAAGTTTCGTGGATACGTTGAAGGGGTGACGGACGACCTCTCTACGTCGGTAGAAATGAGGAAGTATCGGAAGACGGAGAAATACTTGAAGCGCGTAAGATTTAACGGTAGCATTTCAGAATTTCAGAATTTCAGTTAAATTAAATTACAATGCCTCAAAACACCCGAAATCCCACCATCAAAAGAGGTCATAAATTCTATCAATTCGGTCGCCTCGCCCTTCGTTATTATCCCGATCGTGGGTATAAACGCGCCCTGTCTCTCTTCCGCGATGAATTGCGAAATACACATGGGTTGATGGATGCCCTTAAAAGGGTGGGGTATCATGACCACCAGCGCATGATGACACCAAGGCAAGTGAGAATTATTGAGCGATACCTGGGAGAGATGTAGAAAAGTGCGCGAGAGGCTCTGAGAAACTCTGAGGACTCTGAGAAACTCTGAGATCTCTGAGCCCTCCGATAACTCCGAGCCCTCCGAAATCAAAAAAACAGAGCAACCCTCAAGATTGCTCTGTTTTTGCTTTCCTATTACTTACTGGGAATAAGGTATTTATCACCCGTCTTTTCAATAATTTCTTTACGGTATTTTGTGGGGAATCCGTCGCGTTGAGGGGGCACGGCAATGCCGTCGGGGGTGAGGTCATACTTGCCGTTAGTTTCCTTCTTCACCACCATATCGTTGTACTTCACGATGATGTATTCGCCAAGTTTCTTCCATTCGTTAAGCATCGTTTCCCCAGCCACGGAAGAATAGGTGGTGAGAAATGCAATGCCTTGTTGCTTGTCGCGCTGGAGTTCGTTGATGGCAATCTGCTCAATGCTTGCTTGCTTTTCGAGAAAAGCGTTTTCGAGTGCTTCACGCTTTTGCTCAACGGCGGGGAATACCTGAGTATAGCGAGGGTAGGTCATGTTAGCCACCCAGTTACACACCCAAAAAGCAGAGTTCCACGAGAAGTTTACGTCGCTCGCCTGAGGGTCGGCAAAGCAGGTGGGCGCCTTTGTAGCACAACAATATACGGGCACATAGGCAATCATGTTTGCCTCATCATTACCCCACCAAAGCACACCGCCCACCTCGTTAGGCATATCCGCACGGAGTTGTGCGATCATCGTAGCACATGCTTGTTGCGTAGAGATGGGGCGCTCGTTGAAGTACTTCTTACCTTCATATTCCCACGTAAGGGGCGATGGGCGATAGGGCATATCGAAGGTGCCCGCCGAGAGGTCGTTTTGCGTGTCAAAGAAAGTGCCTTCGTAATGGTCGCGCATGGAGTTCATAACGTCCTTGAGCGAGAGTTGTTGCTTAGGCTTAAAGTAAAGTGGCATGGGCGCCTCTTTATCAATGGCATAACCTTTGGCGTATTCAAGGTACTTATCCATACCCTCCACCCACTTGTTGTAGAAACTCCACACGCGTGCTTCGCAAAAACGGATGGCACTAAAATCGGCGGGAGCATAGGCATTGGCAAATGAGAAATCCTTGTCTTTTCCATTAAAAAATCCCATCTTGCGAGCGAATGAAATTACGTCCTTGCTGGCTATGACATTCTCCTTATCGTTGAGGTCAAATTGATGGATGCGACTTTGATTAGCATGACATGCAATAGCATCGTCGGGAATGCGAACGGCCACCCATACGGCACCTTTCTCCTTACCGCCCTTACCAATCATTTCAAGTATCCAAGCCTCGTTAGGGTCGGCTATAGAAAAACTTTCACCACTACTTGCATATCCGTATTGCTCAACAAGTTGTGTCATTACTTGAATGGCTTCGCGTGCCGTCTTAGCGCGTTGAAGTCCGAGCGTCATAAGACTTACATAGTCAATAATGCCGGTAGTATCAACGAGTTCTTCACGTCCGCCAAAAGTGGTTTCCATAATCGCTAATTGATGCTCGTTGATGTTTCCCATAACGGCATAGGTGTGAGGCGCTTCAAGAATTTCACCCATGTAATGGTTCGTATCGCCATCCACAATGCGACGCATCGTGCCCGCGGGGTGGTCGGCCGCCGGAAAGTGGTTAAGATGGGTAAACATCCCAAAACTATCCATGCTATAAGTAATCATCACGGAACCGTCTTTTGAGGCCTTTTTACCAATCAAGAAACTGGTGCACGCCTCGCTTGTGATAACCCCTAAAAAGAGTGATAGAACTAAAAAAGAGATTCTTTTCATTGAGAATAAGAGTTAATGTTATGAAATAATAAGTGATTTTCTCTGCAAAGTAAGTAATAATATCCCATTTTTTCAGTAAGTTTGCGGATAAATTAACATACAAATCCTAATCAAGCACTTTCTGACTATGATACAATCCATGACCGGTTACGGAAAAGCCGATGCAACTTATAATGGCAAGAAAATACATGTAGAGGTAAAATCGCTTAATTCCAAAGCGTTGGATTTGAGCACCCGCCTTGCGCCACTTTATCGCGAAAAGGAAATGGAGTTGCGCAAACTCATTCAAGACCAATTAGAGCGTGGAAAGGTAGAGTTTAACCTTTGGATTGAAAAGGATGCGACCTCCGTAGGTGGCGTGATAAATGCCGATGCCGTGGCAAATTATGTGTCGCAAATGAAGAAAATTAGCGAGGAGCAACTCGGCACAACTATTTCCGTAGAAAATATTTGGGAGACGCTCGTACGCTTGCCAGAAGTTGTGCAAACCTCCGCCGTAGAAACGCTTGATGAAGAGGAATGGAAAGTGGTAGCCGGAGCGGTGAGTGAAGCCCTCAAAAACCTCGTAGACTTCCGGAAGCAAGAAGGCGAAGCGCTCTATGCTAAATTTTGCAAGAACCTTGACAAGATTGCCGACTTGATGAAGCAATTAGAGCCCTTCGAAGTGTCAAGAGTAGAGAAGGTGCGCCAACGCCTCACCGAGCGCCTTGCGGAACTTAAAGGCGTAGATTACGACAAGTGCCGATTGGAACAAGAACTCATTTACTATATTGAGAAACTCGACATTAACGAAGAAAAACAACGCCTCACAAATCACCTTGACTATTTCAAGCAAACAATGCTTGATGGAAGCGGACAAGGTAAGAAACTCGGATTTATCGCTCAAGAAATGGGTAGAGAAATCAACACTACGGGTTCAAAGAGCAACCAAGCAGAGATGCAAAACATCGTGGTGATGATGAAAGATGAGTTAGAGCAAATTAAGGAGCAAGTATTAAACGTGATGTAGTGGTTTTAACACCTCTACGCGCCTCACATAGCGCTCTTGAGTTTCCTTCTCACCCCTCACAAAAAGTCTCTTGCCGTTCCCCCTATAAACCTAAATAATATGTCTAAAGTAATTATATTTTCAGCCCCTTCAGGAAGTGGTAAAAGCACGATTATCGATTATTTGATGAAACAAGGGTTAAACCTTCATTTCTCTATTAGTGCCACTTCTCGACCTCCACGTGGTCAGGAAAAGCATGGTGTAGAGTATTTCTTTCTCACACCTGAAGAATTTCGTACACACATTGAAAATGGTGACTTCTTGGAGTATGAAGAAGTGTATAAAGACCGTTATTATGGCACACTTCGCGAGCAAGTTGATCACCAATTAGAGCGCGGAGAAAACGTGGTGTGTGACGTAGATGTATTGGGCGGAATTAACATCAAGCGACATTATGGAAAACAAGCTTTGAGCGTTTTCATTCAACCTCCCTCGATTGAAGAATTGCGCAAACGCTTAGTGGGACGCGGAACTGATTCCGCGGAAGTTATAGAAGACCGCATAGCGCGAGCAGAGTTTGAGTTATCTCACGCTTCACAATTTGATGTGGTGGTAATCAATGATAAACTCGAACGTGCTTTAGAAGATGCATTAGAGCAGGTGCGCGCTTTTTTGAAGGAATAAATCATTTTCAACCCTTTCACCAAGAAAAAAGCAGTATATTTGCACCAAAAATACGGAACGAATACCTTATGGAGTCCATACGTACATATCAAGAATTTGATGGTGTGATGAAGCATTGTCGTAATTTGTATCTACAAAAGATGCACGATTACGGGTGTGCTTGGCGTATCATGCGCCCCAGTTCTATCACAGATCAAATCTATATTAAAGCCAACCGCATCCACACCCTTCACGATAAAGAAGCGATGGTGGACGAAGGGATTGCCTCTGAATTTATCGCTATAGTGAACTATAGTGTAATGGGGTTGATTCAATTAGAACTTGGTTTTGCCGACCGTGCTGACCTTGATGAAGAGCGTGCTACATCGCTCTATGACCGTTATGCCGGAGAGTCCTTGGAATTGATGAAGCGTAAGAACCATGATTACGGAGAAGCGTGGAGAGGAATGCGAGTGTCAAGTATGGCCGACATGATACTCATGAAAGTGTATCGTACGAAGCAGATTGAAGACTTGGAAGGTGAAACCCTCGTTAGCGAAGGCGTGGCGGCAAATTATATGGACATGATGAACTATGCCGTGTTTGCCCTCATCAAATTAGGAGTGGGCAATGATGCTTAACAATGCGCGATGAAACTAAGATCGAAAGTTCGTCTTTGGATAGTAAATATCTTTAGAGGAATTCTTGCCCTTACATTACTTTCCTCGGGGTTGGTAAAGTTGCTCGACCCTCTTGGGATGGTATATAAGTTGCAAGCTTATGCCGAACATTGGGCGTTTAGCATAGATGACCTATGGTTAAAGATTGCCGCCGTAGCTCTCGGGATTATTGAGTTGCAATTAGGAGCATATTTGCTTCTTGGTATCCGTCGGCGTACATCGGCTTGGTTGGTGTTTCTCATGATGCTTGCCTTCTTAGGAGTATCAATTTACCTCTTCTTAGACGGAGACATTAGTGATTGCGGATGTTTTGGAGCGGCTATCGAAGTCTCATCGGGAGAAACACTCTTGAAAAACGTGGTGCTCTCATGTATGTCACTTTACATCGTGTGCTTCCCTAACCGTATGCGTCGCCTTGTTACCGAACGTAATCAGGGCATGGCTACGATTTACGTGTTTTGCTATGGATTGGTGGTTTCGCTTTATAGTTTGCACTATTTGCCATTGGTCACCTTTACCGATTATCGTGAAGGAGAGGATTGGGAAGCGCAATACAACACTGGAAGTTTTCCGGCACGTGAGGGCATCATAAATCTTGCGGTATACAATAGTTCCGGAGAAGATGTCACGAGTGAACTTCTTAGTGACTCTTCAAAAACGTTCATACTCACGCTTCATAACGTATTTGAAGCCGATGATAGTTCGACCGATAGAATCAATAACCTTTACGACTTTGCTATTGATAATGGGTATCGATTTATAGCGCTTACAAGTGAAGCCGTAAATTATGGGAATTGGATTGATAGAACGGGAGCAAGTTATGAGTGTCTCTATGCAGATGCCGATGTGCTCAAGGCAATGGTGCGTTCTAATCCAGGTTTGCTTCTTTTACAAAATGGTACATTAGTAGGAAAATGGGGGACAAATAACTTACCTGATATCGAAGAAATTCCCTCATCACTTACGCCTATTTCTACTAATGAGTATATGACTTGGGCACGCATCATTTTATTACTTATCGTGCCAATGTTGCTATTGATTATCTTAGATGGTGTTTGGATTGGTCAAAAGTATCGCGGACACAAACTAAGAATGCGTGAACTACTCAAGGGAGAGGCGAAGGCCGATGCCAATGAACAAAAGTAAGACATAAAGAATTGAAAATAAGAAACGATTCGATAACAATTATTTATTAACAAACTAACTATTATGAGAAAGAAAATTGTAGCTGGTAACTGGAAGATGAACAAGAATCTTCAGGAAGGTGTTGCTCTTGCAAAGGAACTCAACGGTTTGCTCGTAGCCGACAAGCCTAATTGCGAAGTTGTAATCTGCACTCCCTTTATTCACTTGGCAACCGTTGCTGGTTTGATCAACAATGAAGTTCTCCAGCTTGGTGCCGAAAATTGTGCCGATAAGGCAAGTGGTGCTTACACCGGTGAAGTTTCGGCCGAAATGGTTAAGTCTACTGGTGCTCAGTACGTTATCCTTGGTCACTCTGAACGTCGTGAGTATTATAACGAAACTCCCGAAATCCTCAAGGAAAAGGTAGATTTGGCGTTGGCAAACGGCTTGAAAATCCTCTTCTGTATCGGTGAAAGCCTCGAACAACGTGAAGCTAACCAGCAAAACGAAGTATGTAAGGCTGAACTCGAAGGTTCAGTATTCCACCTTACTCCTGAACAATGGGCAAACGTAGTTATTGCTTACGAACCCATCTGGGCAATCGGTACAGGTAAGACGGCTACTTCAGATCAGGCGGAAGAAATCCACGCATTCATCCGTTCTTGCGTTGCCGAAAAGTATGGTCAGGAAGTAGCTGACAACACTTCAATCCTCTATGGCGGTTCATGTAAGGGTTCAAACGCTCCCGAACTCTTCGCTAAGCCCAACATCGATGGCGGTTTGATTGGTGGTGCATCTTTGAAGGCTTCTGACTTCAAGGAAATTATTGATGCGTTCTAAATCCTTATACTGGATTGCATCTTTGATTGATTGAATCATAAATTTAACGGAGTTAGCTCAAGGGGGGAGCATCCCTTCAAAGGGCTAACTCCTTTCATAGTTGAAACACACTATTCGCTCCTTCTCTTTTTCTAAAAATAATTATGAAGCGATACACTCTTGTTTTCATATTGTTGCTATTGCCATTTGCGACTTATGCGCAACACTTTACCGACTCTCTCCGTACGCCCAATCGTAACGGGGGAATTGTTGTGTTGAAACAATCCGCAAAAATAGATAGTTTGGTGAACGGGCTTAAACCTAAGACTCCCGTTAAATCACCTATTACGCCAATATTTCAACATAGGGTAGATTCCGTGCAACTCGATAGCTTAGGAAACCCCATCGTTAAGGGGTATCTCAACAAGGAAGGGTATCGCATTCAAATCTTTACAGGGGCAAACTCAAGAGAGGATAAAGAAAAAGCCCTCAAATTACAACGTCGCTCAGAGGAACTTTTCCCAGACATGAAGAGTTATTGTAGCTTTATTTCTCCCAGATGGGTGGTTCGCATCGGAGATTTCTCAACGCGTGAAGAAGCCATGCTTCGTATTACCGAAGTACGCGAATCTGGACTTTCTAAAGAGGTCAGATTGGTAAGATGCAAGGTGCAAATACCCATTTATTAGGTTCAAGTCTTTTTACTCGTAAACGAATGGATAAATTAGAACAACTTAAATATCACTATCAAGAAATTTTGAAGTTGATAGGTGAGGATGTAGAGCGCGAAGGACTTTTGAAAACCCCAGAGCGTGCGGCAAAAGCGCTTCTTTCATTAACTCAGGGTTATGAAAAAGATGCTATAACTCTCTTACAATCAGCCGTGTTTAGCGAAGATATTCAGAATATGGTGATTGTAAAAGATATAGATTTCTATAGTCTTTGCGAACACCATATCTTGCCCTTCTTCGGCAAGGCGCATGTGGCATACATACCCGACGGAAAGATCGTAGGACTCTCAAAAATTCCCCGCGTGGTGGATGTCTTTAGTCAACGCCTTCAAGTGCACGAGCGCTTGGCAAAACAAGTTTGTCAAGCCGTAAATGAAGCGATTGCTCCCAAGGGAGTAATGGTCGTGCTTGAAGCGCAACATTTGTGCATGCAAATGAGGGGAGTAGAAAAGGCTGGAAGCATCACCACGGTGTATGATTATTGTGGTGTATTTGAAGACCCCGCACTTCGTTCTGAGTTCCTACAAATGATTAGAAAATAACGGAGTAACCCTCCATTGACATAAACATAAATAACTGGGAGATAGTTGAAATTATCTCCCAGTTATTTTTATTTATCTCCCACTTAAATAAAATTATCTCTCACATAGTTTGCCACGTATAATGCACAAATAGGTTTACGTATTAGTAGAATACTCATATACATAGGATTTTATGTATTACGGCTTTCTACTTTTTCTTTTTTTGTGTATTTTTGCAAGATATATGCGTGGGAAAATTGCATAGCGCGTTAAGGCAACTCCATGCGTTTATAA
>JAGBYW010000197.1 GCA_017628555.1 Bacteroidaceae bacterium
AAAGTAGTTTAGTTTTTTGCACAACGGATTCCGATTCGATTTTACCGCTCGACAGGTGTAATTTTTCATGCAAATCTCGCGAATGTAGTAGCGCACGAGTTGCTCCTAATTATTTGTTACCTTTAACCTGCTTGGGACTTTAGTTTTTCTGCCACACGATACCACTTCTCGGCTTCCTCAATATTACGCTTACAGCCAAATGCGTTTTCGTAACACCATGCCAGATTAAAGGTCGCTTGATAGTGTTTATTATGAGCAGCCTTTAGATACCACTCAAAAGCCTTAGGATGATTTGGCGACACACCGATTCCCTTGGCATAACTCCATGCTACACAGAACTGGCACTCTGGGTTATTTTGCTCTGCCCCCTTCATATACCAATTAAACGCCGCTTTGGGTTCTTTCTTACCTCCGTAACCTTCTTGTAAGCAAAGCCCCACGGCAGAAAAAGAGGGAATATACCCTTTATTAGCAGCTTCCTGATACCAATACAATGCCTGCTGCTTGTCTATTTGGCATCCAAATGCATTTTCATAACACCAAGCAAGGTTGTGGGTAGCAATCAGGTTGCCATTCTCGGCTGATTTAAGATACCATTTGTGTGCCTCCTCATGGTCCTCTACTACGCCGATTCCCTTAGCATACTTCCATGCCAACTCTAACTGCGCGTCGGCATCGCCTTTCTCTCCACGCTGCAAAAGGAATGCATAGTTATACTGCTTTACTTTTTCCTTCAAATGGGCAAAGAGATTTGATAGTTTTTTATAGAGTTCTTCGGTATCCTTAATGCGTGGTAACGGATTTTTGAGTTGAAAATGCAAACGCGGAAGTCTGCCTTTTGTTAAGAACCTCACCACGCTATAGAGAATATATGCCCCTAAAGCTACGAGCAATAGAAATCCTAAAGTAGGTATGAGTTGAATATTCATGTATGAACCGATTGAGATTAAAAGGTGTGCCAAAAGAGACATTGGCACACCTTTATTATAACAATAACATTAAGTTACTTCTTACGCAACACCACTGCTGAGCGTGCGGGGAGGTAGAGTTTCAACCAACCCTTGCCCTGCTGCTGAAGGAGGGGATCGTAGTTGGTGAAGTGTTCGATGGTGTCGTCTGAGAGTCCGTTGCCACCGTAATCGGGGTTGTCGGTGTTAAGCACCACGTTGTATGAACCTTCAGGCACCATGAAACCGTAACCTTCGTAAGAGCGGTCGGGAGAGAAGTTGAACACGAAAAGGAGATCGCCACGTGAGTAAGCAAGCACCTGGTCGCCATCGTTGTGCCAGATTTCCTGCACCTTATGCTTGAGCAGTGACTTACCACTCTTGAGGAGGGCAATCATGTCGCGGTCGAAGTCGCCAAGGTAGTGGTAGCAGAGCTCCTTGTTGTCTACCAAGTTCCACTGACGGCGCGCATACTTATGACTCCAGCCGTTGCCCTCGCGGGGGAAGTCGATCCACTCGGGATGACCAAACTCATTACCCATAAAGTTGAGGTAACCGCCGTTGATGGTAGAGGCAGTTACGAGGCGAATCATCTTGTGGAGCGCAATACCACGGTGTGCCATGAAGTTTTCATCGCCCTTCTTGAAGTGCCAATACATGTCGGCATCCACAAGGCGGAAGATGAGGGTTTTATCACCCACAAGCGCTTGGTCGTGACTTTCAGCGTAAGAGATACACTTTTCGTCGGCACGGCGGTTGGTGAGTTCCCAGAAAATGCCTGAGGGGTGCCAATCTTCGTCCTTCTTTTCCTTAATAATCTTAATCCAATAGTCGGGCACGTTCATCGCCATGCGGTAATCGAAACCGTAACCGCCGTCCTTTACGGGCGCTGCAAGACCGGGCATACCGCTCACTTCTTCAGCAATAGTAATGGCGTTGGGATTTACTTCGTGGATGAGCATATTGGCAAGTGTGAGGTAGCAAATAGCATTGCCATCCTGATTGCCGTTGAAGTAATCTCCATAACCGCAGAAGGCTTCGCCGAGTCCGTGGCTGTAATAAAGCATTGAGGTTACGCCGTCAAAGCGGAAACCGTCGAAGTGGAATTCTTCCAACCAGTACTTACAGTTAGAGAGGAGGAAGTGGATGACTTCGTTCTTACCATAGTCGAAGCAGAGGCTGTCCCAAGCGGGATGTTCGCGACGGTCGCCGGGATAGAAGAACTGGTTGGGGTCGCCGGCAAAGTTGCCAAGACCTTCCACTTCATTCTTCACAGCATGGCTCTGCACGAGGTCCATGATGACAGCAATACCGTTTTGGTGGGCTTCGTCAATGAGTTGCTTGAGTTCTTCAGGTGTGCCGAAACGGCTACTTGCCGCAAAGAAGGAGCTTACGTGGTAACCGAAACTAC
>JAGBYW010000198.1 GCA_017628555.1 Bacteroidaceae bacterium
ATCACCCACCCAAGGCGCCGCTCCCAAAGTCGCTTTCCGTTGCGCTATGGACTCATTGCCCCTTCGGGGCGCTTCCCACTCCGCACGGACTACTAACTTTTAAAAAAATTAACTATGATTAAGTACACGCTTATTTCTCGTAAAAATCCTGTTACTAAGGAATATTTGTATCACGCTACGGGCGTGCCTGTGAACCCTATTGGTCTTGACGAAATTGCTGAGGAAATCAGCGGTAAGTGTACCGTTACGGCGCACGACATCAAGGCGGTTATCTCTGCCCTTGAGGAGGTGACGTTTAAGCACCTCAGAAATGGGAACTCCGTTAGGCTTGGCGACCTCGGTTCGTTTCACGCCCGCCTTTCCTCATCGGGCACGGCTACGGAGGAGGAGTTTTCGCCTGAAAACCTCCGTGGACTCAAGGTGCGCTTCATGCCCTCGAGCAAGCTCCGCTTCGAGCTTTCGCTTGAGAATCCGAATGTGAAGCTTTCGCGCGTTCAGGAGTGATGATGCAAGGCTTGGTTCGTAACTGAGTGTTTGTTAAACCAGGCGCTATACAAAAAATAGGTAATTATATAGCAGTTGAACCAATATAAGAAGAATCATCATACCCCCTCCCCTCCTGCGGAGGTACTCCCCCTATCTTAAGGGGAGAGCACCATGCGGAGTATTCCGACACTATTTATACCAAGTGAAAGCGAGATTGTTTACATCCGTTGAGTCGTTTTAACGAAAATATCAAACTCTTCTCTCCCCTTAAGATAGGGGGAGTACCGCGTAGCGGGGAGAGGGGTATGATCGCCTTTACGGGACAACTACTATATTATTGCCAAAAAATAAGGGCCCCTCGTGATGAGGAACCCTTATTTATTATTGTTTGTTTTGCTATTATTCAGCACGGAGTGTGAAGCGCTTGAATGCAGTTACTGTGCATTCCTTATCAGCCTGCTGGAGGTACTGAGCAACTGAGAGCTTGCTGTCCTGGATGAATTCCTGGTTGAGGAGACAAGCTTCCTTGTAGAACTTGTTCATACGACCCATAGCGATCTTTTCAACCATGTTTTCGGGCTTACCTTCTTCGCGTGCCTTTTCAGCAGCAACCTTGAATTCTGTAGCCTTGATTTCTTCGGGTACGTCAGCTTCGCAGAGTGAAACGGGGTTCATTGCTGCTACCTGCATTGCTACTGCCTTACCGTAAGCAGCGTCAACGTTCTTGTTGAGAGCTACCATTGTGCAGAGCTGGTGCTTACCCTGGTGGTCGTAGATAGAGATGTTTTCACCTTCGATTGTGCAGTAGCCATCGAGTTCCATCTTTTCACCAGTGATACCTGAACGGTCAACAACAGCTTCTGCAACTGTTGTGTTGCCGAGCTGGAGTGCCTTAACTTCGTCGAGAGTAGCACACTTGTTAGCAACGGCGAGGTCCATGATTGACTGAGCGAGTGCGATGAAGTCTTCGTTCTTAGCAACGAAGTCAGTTTCACACTTGAGGGCGATGATAGCACCGAAGCCGTTTTCAACCTTACAGAGTACGCAACCTTCAGCTGCTTCGCGGTCTGAACGCTTAGCTGCTACAGCCTGACCCTTCTTACGGATGATTTCGATAGCTTCTTCGAGGTTACCGTTTGATTCTGCAAGAGCCTTCTTACAGTCGCCAAGACCTGCGCCAGTCATTGTGCGCAACTTCTTGATATCTTCCATTGATACTGCCATAGTAGTAAAATCTTTTAGTAATAAGTCGCTGTTATTCAATAGTATTAAACATTGCGACTTAGAGTATGAATAAATGTTGTAATTTTAAGAAGAAAAAAGCTAACGCAGGCTCCATTTATTTTGAAGCTGCATTAGCTTTGTTTATGCCTGATTAAGCTTCAGCAGGAGTTTCCTTTTCTGCGCGAGCAGCCTTAGCCTTCTTGCCTTCGCCAGCTGCTTCTGCATCAACCTTTTCAGCCTTACGTTCTTCAACACCTTCAACGATAGCGCCACAGATAGCGTCGAGGATTACTTCTACGCTCTTTGTTGCATCGTCGTTAGCGGGAATTACGAAATCACACTGGTTGGGGTCGCTGTTAGTGTCAACGATACCGAATACGGGGATACCGAGACGCTGTGCTTCCTTCACGGCGATGTGTTCCTTGCATACGTCAACAACGAAGAGTGCTGCGGGAAGACGAGTGAGGTCAGCGATTGAACCGAGGTTCTTTTCGAGCTTAGCGCGCTGACGGCTAATCTGAAGAACTTCACGCTTTGAGAGGTTAGAATATGTACCATCGTTAGTGAGCTTATCGATAGTTGCCATCTTCTTCACAGCCTTGCGGATTGTAGTGAAGTTAGTGAGCATACCACCCGGCCAACGCTCAGTTACGTAGGGCATATTTACAGATGCTGCCTTGTCAGCAACAACCTGCTTTGCTTGCTTCTTAGTAGCTACAAAAAGGATGCGCTTGCCACTCTTAGCGATCTGCTTGAGTGCTTCTGCTGCTTCGTCAACCTTAGCAACAGTCTTGTGCAAGTCGAGGATGTGGATACCGTTGCGCTCCATGAAGATGTAGGGAGCCATAGCGGGGTTCCACTTACGTGTGAGGTGACCAAAGTGACAGCCAGCCTCGAGAAGAGTTTCAAAATTAGTTCTAGCCATTTTGAATGAATTTGTTTACGTTCTTTTTAGTTGAGTTTGTTTGTTCAACCAGCCTCGGAGTAGTCTTCACGAATGAGGAATCTCAGGGGCTTAGATGCTAAACGAATTTTTTCAGCAAAGTTATGCAGCATCACGCTGCGAGCCGATAAAAATTAACGTTTGCTGAACTGGAAGCGACGACGAGCCTTGGGCTGACCGGGCTTCTTACGTTCAACTTCGCGAGCATCGCGAGTCATGAAGCCTTCAGCACGAAGTGCCTTCTTGTCATCTGCATTGATTTTTACGAGTGCGCGAGCAATAGCAAGACGGAGTGCCTGACTCTGACCTGTAAAGCCACCACCGTTAAGGTTTACCTTGATATCATATTTTTCAGTAGCGCCGAGCAAAGTAAGGGGCTGCTTAACAACGAACTGAAGAATTGATGAAGGGAAATATTCAGTAAGGTCACGCTTGTTGATAGTGATCTTACCAGTACCTTCTGTTACGAAGATACGAGCAACGGCGCTCTTACGGCGACCAAGTGCGTTAATCATTTCCATTGCTGCTAATCTTATTTGAGTGAGTTAATATCAATTGCCTTGGGGCTCTGTGCTTCGTGCTTGTGTTCAGTTCCTTCATAAACGTAGAGGTTAGAAAGAAGCTTAGCACCGAGACGATTCTTGGGAAGCATGCCCTTAACTACACGACGGAGGAGACGATCTGCACCATCCTTCTTAGCGAGAATGCTAGCGGGAGTGTGTTCACGCTGACCACCGGGATAACCAGTGTAAGTGTAGTAGATACGATCTGTCATCTTCTTACCAGTAAGAACGATCTTATCAGCATTGATGATGATTACGTTGTCACCACAATCCACGTGAGGAGTGAAGTTGGGCTTGTACTTACCACGGAGCAACTTAGCCACCTTTGAACCGAGGCGACCGAGCACCTGATCCTTTGCGTCAACGATGACCCACTCTTTGTTTACTGTTGCTGCGTTAGCAGAAATGGTCTTGTAACTTAAAGTGTTCATTAAATTTAAATGTTTTTTATAACTACTAATTGGTTTATCATTACTGCGATTCCCTAACCACTTACCCTTGGCCGTCAGGCAAGCTATTAACACGCAGAGTGAAGCGTTTTACCGCTCCTTGATAATAATCGGCGTGCAAAAGTACAAATTTCTTGTAAAATGGCAAATAGTTTGCTATCTTTTTCAGGTAATATTTATTAAAAATCAACTTTTTCCTACTGAAAAACCGTTATGATTTAACAAAACTCACCTTTGTGTCCGCCGCTACATCTTGCGTAATCCACACATTGGCACCAATCACGGCATTCGCGCCAATGGTAATGCGCCCAAGTATCGTGGCGTTTGAATACACGATGACGCCGTCTTCCAGAATGGGGTGTCTGGGGATGTGTTTTATAGGATTTCCGTTGTCGTCAAGAGGAAAACTCTTTGCACCGAGCGTCACCCCCTGATAGAGTTTCACATGATTGCCAATGATGCACGTAGCACCGATTACTACCCCCGTGCCGTGGTCAATGGTGAAGTGCGTACCAATCTGCGCCGCAGGGTGAATATCAATGCCCGTTTCACTATGTGCCATTTCGGTGATGATACGCGGAATGAGGGGCACGTGCAACTTATGTAATTCATGCGCCAATCTGTAGCAAGTAAGCGCTTTTATTGCTGGATAACAACTGATGACCTCTGCCCTACTGTGCGCTGCTGGGTCGCCCATATAAGCGGCTTCAACGTCTGTTGAGAGCAACTCTCGCAACTCCGGAAGGCGACGAATCACTTCAGTAGCACACGCTTCAGCGCGCTTACGACATTGATGCTGAATGCACTTTTCTGAAACACAATCAAAGCACACCCCCGCTTGAATCTGCTCGGTAAGCAGGAAGAAAAGGCGCTCTAATGCCGTACCGATATGATAAGGAACGGTTTCTTGATTAAGAACCGACCTGCCATAGTAACCTGGAAAAATCACCGCACGCACCAATCCGATAATCTCCTTAAGCGATTCCCCCGACGGGAGTTGTCCCGAAGAGGTGTGACGCAGAAAAAGATTCGGATGCTGCGAAAGGTTGGAAAGCTGCTCAGCAGTAGTTTTTATAATATGTAATGTTTCCATAATAAATTCGTATTTACTCTTTAGGTTCACCCAAGACCTTAAAGACCTTAAAGCCCCTAAAGACCTTATAACCTCATAACCTCATACCCTCACAACCTAAAAAGTCAGCATCGAAACATACCGATTCCCCGTATCGGGAAGGAGTGTAACGATGGTGGCATTAGCATACTCAGGGCGCTTACATATTTGAAGTGCCGCGGCAACGGCGGCTCCTGAGGAGATGCCTACAAAGAGGCCTTCCGTATCCATTAGCTGACGCATATACAAGAGTGCATCTTCATCACTGATTTGCACCACTTCATCAACCAACTGGGCGTCATAAATCTGAGGCACAAATCCCGCACCGATGCCCTGAATCTTATGCGCTCCATGCGCTCCTCCTGACAATACGGGCGAAGATTGGGGTTCTACGACAACAATCTTAATATTGGGATTTTCACGTTTCAGCGCGCGTGCCGTACCCGTAAGTGTACCACCCGTACCCACACACGCCACAAAAACATCTATACGCCCGTCTGTATCTCTCAAGATTTCCTTTCCCGTATGCTCTTCATGAGCGGTGACACATACGGGATTATCGAATTGTTGCAAGATGATAGCACCCGGAATTTCGCTTTGCAATACTTGAGCACGCGCAATCGCACCCTTCATCCCCTCCTTTCCCGAAGTGAGTTCCAATTCGGCACCCAGCGCACGCAATAATAGCTGACGCTCCACACTCATCGTCTCGGGCATTGTCAACACCAAACGATACCCCTTCAACTTCGCAATCCACGCCAAACCAATCCCCGTGTTCCCGCTTGTGGGTTCAATAATGGTCCCTCCGGGAAGCAGTTTCCCCGAGCGTTCAGCATCTTCTATCATCGCAAGCGCCACCCTATCCTTCACGCTTCCACCTGGGTTGAAGCACTCTAATTTCAACAAGAGTTGCGCGTTCAGATGGTGAAGTTCTGAGAGGTGCAAAGGATGCAACAAGGGCGTATTGCCTATCAGTTGAGTGAGATTTGTATATATTTTCATAGGTGCGAAAAAAGTTCAAATAAAAGTCTACCCCCTACCGTCTAAAATCTTCTTCACAAACTCGAGGTCTTCCTTATACGTAATCTTGATGTTCGTAGTGTCGCCATCCACAATTTTAATAGTGGTATCAGGTGCATACTTAAACACCACGCCACAATCATCCGTAGCGACGAAATCGGGATCTTCTAATGCCGTAGCAAACGCCCGTGCCAATACCCCTCGCTTAAATCCCTGTGGTGTCTGCACCTGTCGGAGATATTCGCGCTTAGGAGCCGCCACCATTGCCCCATCTCTCACCTCAATAATCGTATCCACCGCGGGGATGGCAAGATTTACGGCATCGTGGTGCTCCAGGGTTTCACACACATTGTTAATAATCTGCTCCGACACCAGTGGGCGCACACCGTCGTGAATGAGCAATCTGTCGTCATCGTTGGTATAGGCACGAAGCGCCGAGAGCGTAGAGTCCGTACGTTCCTTACCCCCTAAAAGCACTTGCGCAACCTTCTTCCAGGGATTAGAAGCAATAATCTGCTTCATCTCCTCCACATAATCAGGGTGCGTCACAACGGCGATTTCATCAATGCTGGGCGCATGTTCAAAAGCATCGATAGTATGCTCAATAACCATACGCTCATTCACCTTAAGGAATTGCTTCGGGAGCGCATTTCCCATACGGCGACCCGAACCACCAGCAAGGATAATTGCAATATTTTTCATTTTTTTGAGATTTTGAGGTTATAAGGTTGGAGGTTTTGAGAAGCTACCCCCTTCCAAAAAGATATTTCTTAAATATCGGACTCACCCGAAGAATGTTTGAAGCAATCAGGCAGAAGCCGATGACCAACAACCCTACCGTCACCGACAAGGTAGTGTCCAACACAAAGTTCTTACGGTGCTCGGAGAAGAAACTCCCCACCATCTTAACATTCGGCAAGAAAAGGAAGTGAAGCAGGTAAATGTCCAACGTGCGCGTACCGATATATTGCAAGCACTTGCCAACGATCGTCTGCTTCGTAAACCACTCCGCATAATGCCTGAAAAACATCACCACAATGAGTATCAAACTATACATCGCCAACGTGCGCGGAAGGTTCGCCCATTGAAGGCGCAACGTATGCCATTTCAGGTAATCAACCGCACAGAGGAACGCCACAACCACGACAATCGTAAAAAACCATTTCGTGTCAAACAAACGCTCCACATGGTGCCACAAACGGCGCACAATCGTGCCGAAAAGGAAGAAGTGGAAATACGTCATCACCTGAATAAGACTGGTGTATTGAAAGAATGGGTCTTTATGATAATTAAACCACGAGGGCATATAAATCGTGGCATACACCACCATCGCACCCGCCCATAGCAGGAGAATCGGCACCACGCTCTTCTTCGGGAGTTTGCTTTCCAAATAAGCAAACACGTAATACACCACAAACATCAAGAGCAACGCCCACGTAAACCAATACCCCGACTTCGTAGGCGAAAGCAACGCCGCCTCAAGCCCCTTCATGAAATTCGGACGCATCAACGAGAGAAAGACCGCCAGGAAAACCACCGTCGGAATCAGTTGCACCCTGAATTTCTTCAACAACGACTGCCCTAACGTGCGCAAATTCCACTCCACCTTGCTACTATACGCCAAGAAGCCCGAGACAAAGAAGAAGAGCGGCATGCGGAACAACACAAAAAACGAAAGCGCCGACGAATGCTTGATATTTTGAGCAAACCCATCCGTAGACACATGATACGCTACGACAAGAATCATCGTAAACCCACGCATCGCGTCCAACCACTCCAACCTCGGACGCTTGTTAAGTTCTAAACTTACACTCATTTCTTTTTCATATAAGACGTATAAAGGGCAAAGTTAGAAAAACCTGAGAAAACACAGAAAAGATTGGGACAAAAATACGACCCTCAATCATCATCAATTTGCTATCAAAATGCGCTTTAATCACCCTACGCTACCCTTTCACATACGAAACACAACGCTCAAAGGGGGCATCGCCATTTCTTGCGATTTATTCGCCGTATAATTTTGATTAACTCACTAATATTTCACACTAAGTCCCTTTTAATTTTAAATAAGTCTCTTTTATATTTAAATAAGTTGCCTACCCCACCTTTTTTAAGTAACTTTGCGGAAATTTTGATTTTCTAAGAAAATATGAAACATCTTCTCCTTCCTACCTTTTGCGCCATAGCGCTCTCATCTCAAGCGAAAGACACGTTGCGCGTGGAGCGTGTGGGGGTTACGACTCCCTTAACCATCACGGTAGACAAGTCTTATCAAACGGATTCGCTCGACAACAAGGGCAATACATTTAGCGCTTCAATTCTTAGCGACCACGCCACACGTGCATTTGCCCAGCAAGAGGTGGTAGCAACACTCGAAAATGGTGCTGCACTTGAGCTCGTAGATAGCATGCAAACACTTCGAGTGCTCCAATTTGGCGTACGCACCGACCGCTACGCTAAGGCAACGATTGACATCAAGAAGTTGAAGAATTACAAGGTGTTTATCAATGGCAAAGCCGCATCGACATCCCTCACTATGACTCCCGGGCATTACGATGTACGTCTTGTGTGTCTTCAAGAAAAGGATGCTAAGGACAGTGTAAATATTAGTGTTATCGGGGAAACCTTGGCGGGCGTTGAGGTAAATCCCGATACGAAGCGCCCCTACCTTATGGCGGAGATGATGCAAGGCAAACGCACGTATAACGCGCGCATTTCGCCATCGGGCAAGTATCTCGTGACCTACTATCAACATACGTTGGAAGACGGCAAGAACTTCTACCGCACCATCATTAGCGAAACGGAAAGTCAGCGCACGTTAGCACACTATGACGCTTACATGGATTATAAGTGGGTAGAAAATCAGGATGCGCTCTACTTCACACGAAACGGCATTAACGGGAAGGAACTCGTGTTGCTCCACCCCGAGACGATGCAAGAGACAATTATGGCCGACGCGCTTCCCGAGGGAGGTATTACGCTCGCTCCAACGCTGGATTATTTGATTATCTCCAAGTCGCAAGAGGGCAAGAAGCCTGGCGGTTCACTCAAGCAATTACAACACCCTGACGACCGCATGCCGGGTTATCGTAATTGTTCTTCACTTTGGCGTTACGACCTTAAGGAGCGTCGTATGCAACGCTTGACCTTCGGCAAAACAAATTTGAGACTCTCCGACATTTCGCGCGACGGCAAGAAGTTGCTCTTGATGTCCTCTACGATGGAACCTTCACGCGCACCTTACGACCGTTATTCCGTTTATATCATGGACGCTCTAACGGCAAAGGTGGATACCATTTTGGCCGACACGGCATGGCTCTCAAGCGCGAAGTTCTCGCCCGACGCTTCTCAATTACTTATTAACGCTTCAACCACGGCATTCAACAATATCGGACTTGAGGTAAAACCCGGTCAGCACCCCAATATTTTTGACCATCGCCTCTACCTCTACGACCTCGCGAGCAAGAAGACTACGGCATTGCTCCCCAATTTTAAGCCCTCGGTAGATAATTACTCTTGGCACCCCACCAATGGATTGATCTACATCACCACGGCCGACGGAAGCAACCGTAGCGTATGGCAATTAAACCCCAAGACGCTCGAGGTGGTGAAGTTTGAAATGCCCCTTTCGTACGTATCGACGTTCTCTTACGCCACGATGCAAAAGGTGCCTACGGCCATTGTTTTGGGGCAGGACGGGGGCGAAAGAGCGCGCGAAATGTATCGCGTAACGCTCAACCCCAAGAAGATGCGTGCGGAGCGCATTGGTGAGGTTAATTTTGACGAACTTTATAAGGATGTAGCTATCGGAACGTGTCACGATTGGAAGTTCCAAAGTTCGCGTGGCGATAGCATTCAAGGGTTCTATTACCTTCCCGCCAATTTTGACGCTACGAAGAAGTACCCCTTGATTGTATACTATTACGGAGGTTGCACCCCCTCTAACAAGTTGCTTGAAATCAACTACCCCTACCAGGTATTTGCTTCGCTCGGATACGTCGTTTACGTGGTTCAACCCAGCGGTGCGCTCGGTTTTGGACAAGAATTTGCCGCACGCCACACGGGTACATGGGGCGATATGTCGAGCGACGACATTATTGAGGGCACACAACAATTTTGCAAGGAACACACGTTTATTGACACCAAGAAGATTGGATGTATCGGCGCTTCATACGGCGGATTTATGACGCAATACTTGCAAACGAAGACCAACCTCTTTGCGGCGGCCATCTCACACGCGGGTATTTCCAACATTGCCTCATATTGGGGCGGTGGTTATTGGGGGTACACCTATGGCGAAGTGGCGCAATACGGAAGCTTCCCCTGGAACAATCCCGACCTTTACGTGAAGCACTCTCCGCTCTTCAATGCCGACAAGATTAACACTCCGCTTCTCCTCATTCACGGTACGGTTGATACCAATGTGCCGCCCTTTGAAAGCCAGCAACTCTACACGGCGCTCCGCATCTTGGGCAAAGAAGTTGAATACATTCAGGTGAACGGCGAAAACCACGTCATCACCGATTGGAAAAAGCGCCATGAATGGCAAAATGCCATCTTCGCTTGGTTTGCAAAGTATCTGAAGGGACAACCCGAATGGTGGGAAGCTATCGATAAATAGTTCAAAAAAAATGTTTATAGCCAACCAACTTAAAACGACCAATCGTGCGGAATTGCTCCTCTACCTTTGGCAAATAGAGGACATCATTCGTGCCTACGATTGCGATATTGACCGCTTGAAAGAGGGTTACCTCACTCGCTTCGAACTGGAAGAAGCGCAAAAGGGAGAACTCATCAAGTGGTATGCCGACCTTTGCACAATGATGCGGGAAGAGGGCGTGAAAGAGCAGGGGCACTTACAAATTTGCAAAAACGTGCTTATCAGCCTTGAAGACCTTCACGGGCAACTTCTCAACTCCTCTAAGTTTCCTTATTACAAGGAGATGTATTACCGCGTGCTCCCCTTTATCGTTGAACTTCGCAAGAAGGGAGTAAATCAGGAAGACACGGAACTTCAAGTGTGCTTCAACGCCCTCTACGGCTATATGATGCTCCGCCTCAAGCAACAAGAAATTTCCGAGGAGACACAAACCGCCGTTAAGCACATTTCAACCCTTCTCGGACAACTTTCTGATTACTATTTGAAAGATAAACAAGAACCACTTGAATTTTAATTTATAAGGGTGACAGGTCGCTACGCTCACCACCTTACACCCTCAAAAACCTCATAACCTCAACCTATGACAATTCTTATTACCGGTTCGAAAGGCCAACTCGGAAGCGAAATCCAACACTTGGCCGAAGATATGGATAAAGAGGAATACCAATTTATCTTTACCGATAAGGAGGAACTCGACATAACCGACCGCCAAGCCGTTTACGACTTTGTAGAACAAAACAATGTGAGCATCATCGTGAATTGTGCGGCATATACGGCGGTAGACAAGGCAGAGACGGATGCCGAACTTTGCGAACTCCTCAATCATGTTGCTCCCATGTATTTAGCCGAAGCCATTGATAGCGTCGGAGGAAGCATGATTCAGATTTCTACCGACTATGTCTTTGACGGCACCGCTTGCCGCCCCTATAGCGAAGACGACATCACCAACCCACAAGGCGTCTACGGAAGCACGAAGCTTGCGGGTGAAGAAGCCGTAATCCGTTCGTGTGTCGGGGCAATGGTTATCCGCACGGCATGGCTCTACTCCTCTTTTGGCAACAACTTTGTTAAGACCATGATTCGCCTTGGTAAAGAGCGCGACACGCTCGGAGTCGTTGCCGACCAAACGGGTACGCCTACCTATGCACGCGACCTTGCTGGAGCGATTCTCGAAATCATCAAGCAGGGCATCGTCCCTGGGGTATATCATTACTCTAACGAGGGCACAACCTCCTGGTACGACTTCACCAAAGCCATCCACCGCATCGCCGGAATTACGACCTGTCAGGTTAAACCTCTACACACCGAAGACTACCCCACTCCAGCTAAGCGCCCTCATTATTCCGTGCTTGACAAGACGAAGATTAAAAACACCTTCAAAATCTCCATCCCCTGGTGGGAAGATAGCTTGAAGGATGCTATGAAGGAATTTGACTAACAACCTCAAACCTCCACGTTCACTCCGTTGCGCTACCATAGCAACGCCAACCTCATAACCTCAAACCTCACAAAATGAATCCCGAAATAAGCCGCCGCCGCACCTTTGCCATCATCGCACACCCTGACGCGGGTAAAACCTCACTCACCGAAAAACTCCTCCTCTTCGGTGGACAAATCCAAGTGGCTGGTGCCGTAAAGAGCAATAAGATTAAGAAGACCGCCACATCCGACTGGATGGAAATCGAAAAGCAACGTGGTATCTCCGTAACCACCTCTGTTATGGAGTTTGACTACCGCGACTATAAGATTAACATTCTCGACACCCCGGGGCACCAGGACTTTGCCGAAGATACCTACCGCACTCTTACCGCCGTAGATAGCGTTATCATCGTTGTAGACGGGGCAAAGGGGGTAGAAACCCAAACGCGCAAACTCATGGACGTTTGCCGCATGCGTAACACGCCCGTAATCATCTTCGTCAATAAGATGGACCGCGAAGCCAAGGATCCCTTCGACCTTATGGATGAACTCGAGGAAGAACTCCAAATCAAGGTGCGCCCCCTCACATGGCCTATTGAGAGCGGCATACGCTTTAAGGGCGTTTACAACATCTACGAGCGCAACCTCAACCTCTTCCAGGCGTCAAAGCAAGTGGTGGCGGAAAAGGTGGAAGTAGACATCAACACGCCCCAACTCGACGAACACATCGGAGCAGACCTTGCCGACAAACTCCGTGGCGAACTCGAACTCATCGATGGCGTTTACCCCGATTTTCAGGTGGCTGATTACCTCGAGGGGCACCTCGCACCCGTATTCTTCGGTTCGGCGCTCAATAACTTCGGTGTAGAAGAATTGCTCAACACATTCGTAGAAATCGCCCCCTCTCCTCGCCCAGTCAAGGCGGAAGAGCGCGACGTGCAACCCGACGAAGCTAAGTTCACGGGCTTCATCTTCAAAATCACCGCCAACATCGACCCCAACCACCGCTCGTGCGTAGCCTTCTGTAAGGTTTGTTCAGGTAAGTTTGTGCGCAATGCCCCCTACCTCCACGTGCGCCACGGCAAGACGCTCCGCTTCTCCTCACCCACCCAGTTTATGGCCCAACGCAAGACAACCGTAGACGAAGCATGGGCGGGCGACATCATCGGTCTTCCCGATAACGGAACCTTCAAGATTGGCGACACTCTCACCGAGGGCGAACTCCTCCACTATCGCGGACTCCCCTCCTTCTCGCCCGAAATGTTTAAGTACATCGAGAATGCCGACCCCATGAAGACCAAGCAACTCCAAAAGGGTATTGAGCAACTCATGGACGAAGGCGTAGCGCAGCTCTTTATTAACCAATTTAACGGGCGTAAAATCATTGGCACCGTAGGCCAACTCCAGTTTGAAGTCATCCAATACCGCTTGGAAAACGAATACAATGCCAAGTGTCGTTGGGAACCCATCTCCCTCTACAAGGCCTGCTGGATCGAAAGCGACGATGCCGCCGAACTCGAAAACTTCAAGAAGCGCAAGTACCAATACATGGCGAAAGACCGTGAGGGGCGCGACGTCTTCCTCGCCGATTCTGGCTACGTCCTCCAAATGGCGCAAAACGACTTCAAGAACATTCGCTTCCACTTCACAAGCGAATTTTAATCCGCACACCCCCTTTTAACATATCCGGTTCTACTCCTCACGACGGTTACGTCAAGTAGAGAGAGAGTAGTTCCGGATTTTTTTGCGTCTCCCCCACCCCTGGGCGTTCGCTCATAAAGCATCATAAATGAAACGCTCCCTCACATGAGTCAAAAAACAACCATCCCCCCGTTTGTTTTCTCTCACAATGCAAAGATACAACATCCCCACGGCGTTGTGAGAATTAGTGAGAATTAGTTTTCATATTCTCCTGATACTCAGCGAAATATTTTTAATAAGGATGCGAGGAGAAATGAAGAATATTTTTAACTGAAATTCTGAAATCTGAAATCATTTTTAACCTAAACACACGCACCAATCCAGCCGAGACATTTTGCTCAAGCGTCGTATAGCATTTCAGAATTTCAGTTTTCAGTTGTTTTATTTTGAAATGCTTGCAAAACGAG
>JAGBYW010000199.1 GCA_017628555.1 Bacteroidaceae bacterium
AAGCACCCTATGGGGCAACGCGTAGGGGGCGGACAAAAAAAATGCATTTTTTCTTAAAATTTTAACATTTTATTTTTCACTTTGACATTATGTGTCAAAAAATGGGTCGAATTTTGCACCGAAAACAATAATCAATACATATTTCGACTATGAAAAACACAACCGCAATCAGCAGCACGCTCTGCACAAAGACCACTTCTGAACTCCAGGTTCTCACAACCCTCGCCGCAATTTACAGCAAATTGTTGGACGAAGAGATTACGCCCTGCAAGTGTCGCCACCTGCTCCACGTGCAAATATCAGGCTTCATGCTCTTCCTATTTGCCGCGTGGAACGTCGGTGCTTTGGTGGTAGGAATACTCTGGTTTGCCACCTCGCTTTACAGTGCCAAGGAAGCATGGAATACGCCAAAGACAGAGGCGTAATAACGAGACAGTCCTCCTCCCCGCTACGGCAGGAAGGAGGACTATTACTTTATGCAACACCTTATACCTCAGCGCCGCTGAGCAACGCGATGTAAAACTTCAGGGCGTGCTCCAACTCGCTCAGGCAGATGTATTCATCGGCGGTATGTGAGCGTGCACTTTCACCGGGGCCGAGTTTAAACGAGGGGAAGTTCATCAGCGCTTGGTCGCTCAGCGTGGGCGACCCATAAGGCGTTCCGCCCAACGCAATGCAGCGCTGAATAAGCGGGTGGGCTTCGGGAATTGACGAAGAGTTGAGGCGCGTGCTGCGTGCCTTAACGTCGGCGGAGAGGTAGGCGGTAATTTCGTCGAGCACCTGCTGGTTGGAGTAGCATTCGTTGGTGCGCACGTCCACCACAAAGGTGCAGGTGTCGGGAACGACATTATGCTGCGTGCCGGCGTTGATTTGCGTGACGCTCAACTTGACGGGACCGAGCAAGGGCGACACCTTTTCAAACTGGTAGTTTCTAAGCCACTCGATATCGGGAAGCGCCTGATAAATCGCGTTCACCCCTTCGTTGCGAGCGGCATGTCCCGACACACCATGGGCAGTGCAGTCGAGCACCATCAACCCCTTTTCCGCAATGGCGGGGTGCATGCCCGTGGGTTCGCCGACAATCGCTACATCAATGGGAGGTAGCAAGGGCAAAGCGCGTTCTACACCATTGCGCCCCGACACCTCTTCTTCCGCCGAGGCAAGGTACACGAGGTTGTAGGGCAACTGTCCTTCGTCAATGCCGTTGAGGTGCATGAAAGCGAAGAGGAGCGACACGAGTCCGCCGCCGCAATCGTTCGTACCGAGTCCATAGAGGCGGTCGCCCTCAAGTGTGGGCTCGTGCGGGGGACGTTGCCATCCGCTGACAGGTTTTACGGTGTCGAGGTGGGCATTAAGGAGCACGGTGGGGCGATTTGCTAAAAACTTCTTGCCCACACACCATATATTATTTGCCTCGCGCTGGGGCGCAAGTCCCTTTTCGCGAAGGAAAGATTCAAGGGCATCAACCTTTTGCGCCTCGTCGCGACTGACGGCGGGGATGCTGATGAGGGTAGAAAGGAGCGTATGCATATTACATTGTATATAGTCCCTGCAAAGTTGCGCAAATTGCCCGGATTGTTAAAAAAAAACTGCCACAAACTGCCCACGGATTAAGAAAAACCTATAACTTTGTCCAAAATATCGCGTGCGCAAGTTGTCAAAAGCCGTTCTTTTGCCCGCTTGTGCGCCCCCAATTCCACTACTTATGCTTAACAGATCACACTTCGCCACCCTCATTCAGGAACAAGCCGCCAAGTATGGCGACACATGCGTTATGTCGTACCGTGATTACGATTTGAACAAGTGGATTCCCATTTCGTGGAACACATTTGCCGAAAAGCAGGTGTTGATGTCGCGCGCATTGCTCGCCCATGGGGTTGAGGTGCAAGAACGTGTGGGGGTGTTCTCACAGAATAAGCCCGAATGCTTGTTTGTGGACTTCGGGGCATACGCGATTCGCGCCATAACAATCCCCTTCTTCGCTACCAGCAGTACGGCACAGGTGGCGTATATGATTAACGACGCTGAAGTGCGCTACGTCTTTGTGGGCGAACAGCAACAGTACGACACGATGATGGCGCTGGGCAACTCTTGCCCCACGCTCAAGAAGGTGATTATCTTCGACCCCAAGGTGGTGCGCACGGAGGGAGACACCCTTTCTGTGTACCTGGATGAATTCCTTGCCAACACCGACCCTGCCTTTGATGCAGAACGTGAAAAGCGTCAGAAGGAAGCGCAGCCCAAGGATATGGCAAACATCCTTTACACCAGCGGTACGACAGGACAGAGCAAGGGCGTTATTCTCACGCATGAAATGTACCTTGAGGCGCTTCGCGTAAACTCCAAGGCGGTGCCTATCCGTGAAGGCGACACGGCGATTAACTTCCTGCCCTTTGCCCATGTCTTTGAACGTGCGTTCTCTTACTGGTGTTTGGCAGAAGGACTCAAATTGGCCATTAACTTACGCCCGCTCGACATTCAGAAGTCGCTGACGGAGGTGCATCCTAACTGTATGTGCTCTGTGCCCCGTTTCTGGGAGAAGGTGTACCAAGGCGTGTTGCAGAAGATGGAGACGGGTTCGTTCATTCAGCGCACCCTTATCAAGAATGCGCTTGCCGTGGGTTCTAAGTGCTGGTTGGAGTACACTTCTAAGTGCTTGCCCATCCCCTGGTTGCTCCGCCTGCGCTACAAGTTCTACGACCACACCATCATTCACTTGCTCCGCAAGACATTGGGTTTGGAAAATGCCTACTTCTTCCCCACGGCGGGTGCGGCTGTTTCTCCTGAGGTAGAAACCTTCGTACATGCTGCCGGTTTGAACATGCTTGTGGGTTACGGACTCACAGAGTCTACCGCCACCGTATCTTGCGACGTGATTGGCAAACCCTTCACGAGGGGCAGTGTGGGTCGCCTTGTAGACGGACTCGAATGTAAGTTCGGGGAAAATAATGAGATTCTTCTCCGTGGTAAGACCATTACCCCGGGTTACTATAAGAAGCCCGAAGAAACGGCGGCTGCGATTGACAAGGACGGTTGGTTCCACACGGGTGACGCAGGTTATATGAAGGATGGTGAACTCTACCTTACCGAACGCATTAAGGATTTGTTCAAAACCTCAAACGGTAAGTACATTGCGCCGCAGATGATTGAAACAAAGCTTGTTTTGACGCGCTACAACACTCAGGTGGTGGTCGTTGCCGACAAGCGTAAGTTTGTTTCGGCACTCATCGTGCCCGACTACGCACTGCTCCGCCAGTATGCCGAAGAAAATGGGTTGAACTGTACGACTCACGAAGAACTCTGTCAGCATCCCGCGATTATCAAGATGATTCAGGAAAATATTGAAGAGTTGCAGCAAGACTTTGCGCCCTATGAAAAGGTGAAGCGCTTCACCCTCTTGCCCCAACCCTTCACTATGGAAACGGGAGAACTGACCAATACATTAAAGGTTAAGCGTCGCGTGGTGTACGAAAAGTATGCCGAAATTATTGATGGCATGTACGCAGAATAAAGCGCGACTCCGCAGTATATGATAACAATTGAACAACTCAAAGAAACCACTGAGCGCGTAGAGGCGCTCAACCGCTACCTCGATATTGACGCCAAGATTATTGAGCACGAGGAAGAATTGCTCCGCACTCAGGACCCCGGATTTTGGGACGACGCCAAGCGTGCTGAGGAGCAGATGAAGAAGGTGAAGGGGCTGGAGAAGTGGATTAAAGGTTACCGTGAGGTAAAGACACTTGCCGACGAACTCGCCCTTGCCTTTGACTTCTACAAAGAAGAAATGGTGACGGAGGAAGAAGTGGACGAAGCTTATGCCAACACCCTCCGTGCCTTGGAAGAATTAGAGCTCCGCAACATGCTCCGTCAGGAAGAAGACCCGATGGACTGCGTATTGAAAATTAACTCTGGCGCAGGCGGCACCGAAAGTCAGGACTGGGCGTCGATGCTCATGCGTATGTATATGCGCTATGCCGAAGCCAATGGGTATAAAGTCACTATCGTGAACCTCCAAGACGGTGATGAAGCCGGCATTAAGACGGTGACGATGGAGATTGAGGGCGACTCTGCCTACGGTTACTTGAAGAGCGAAAACGGTGTGCACCGCCTCGTTCGCGTCAGCCCTTACAATGCTCAGGGTAAGCGCATGACGAGTTTCGCTTCGGTATTCGTGACTCCCTTGGTAGACGATTCTATCGAGGTTTACGTAGATCCTGCCCGCATCAGTTGGGATACATTCCGCTCGGGCGGTGCTGGTGGTCAGAATGTCAATAAGGTAGAAACGGGCGTGCGACTCCGCTACCAATATCAGGACCCTGACACAGGCGAGGAAGAAGAAATTCTCATCGAAAATACGGAGAGTCGTAAGCAGCTCGAAAATCGCGAGAACGCCATGCGACTCCTGCGCTCACAACTCTACGACCGCGCCCTGCAGAAGCGTAAGGCGGCACAGGCAAAGATTGAAGCGGGCAAGAAGAAGATTGAATGGGGCAGCCAAATCCGTAGTTACGTCTTCGACGACCGTCGCGTGAAGGACCACCGCACAGGTTATCAAACCAGTGACGTAGGTGGCGTGATGGATGGCAAGATTGACGGATTCATCAAGGCATACCTCATGGACGAAGGGGGAACTGGGGCGGAATAAACCAAGGCGAAAGCGCTATATTATATAGATGGTCTAGAGGAACTAGATAATCTAGAAAATCTAGAGAATCTCCCAAAACTCAACAACCTAAAAACCTAAAAACCTCATACACTATGTCAAAACAACATCAAGCTAAAAAGGCGGCACGCCAGGCTAAGGAAGAAAAGAAGGCCATGAAGGTGCTCTTCGGAGTAGTTGCCGTACTCGTAGCCCTCGGCATCTTGGGCATCGCAACAGCAAGTTTGCTTTAAACCTTGATTTACGCAAGGCAGTAAGTCAGTAACGGGGAGGTAGCGACCGCTCAGCAGTCGCTACACTCCTCTTTGTCGTTTTACAGAGCACAACTACAGCGTACAACTACCTCCAGACGCCCTCAGAACCTCAAAACCTAACAACCTCAGAACCTTATAACCTCAAGCCTTATAACCTTAAAACCTCGAACCTCAGAACCTAACTATGGCACTTGAGATAGAACGCAAATTCCTTGTCACGGGCGAATACAAACACCTTGCTACGTCGCACTCACGCATCATTCAGGGCTACATTAGCAGTCAGAAGGGCAGAACAGTCCGCGTTCGCCTACGCGACAAGCAGGGTTTCTTGACCATCAAAGGCCCTTCGCTCAACGGCGGTCTCTCCCGCTACGAGTTTGAAAAGGAAATCACCTTCGACGAAGCCCTCTCATTGCTCCGCCTGTGCGAACCCGGCGTAATTAACAAGGTGCGCTGGCTCGTACCCGTGGGGAACCACACCTTTGAGGTGGATGAATTTTTCGATGATAACGAGGGACTCGTTATGGCTGAGGTCGAACTCAGCGAGGAAAACGAAACCTTTGAGCGTCCCGACTTCCTCGGGGAAGAGGTTACGGGCGACCGCCGCTATTACAACTCTTGCCTGCGCCAAAATCCCTTTAAGAAATGGGGAATAACGAGCAAGATTCCCTCCTAAGTTCTAATGTTGTAACCTTCATAAGCATACTAATCATAATACATCATACGATGAAAAAAATCTTTACCCTTCTCTGCCTCTTTACGGTACTCCTACCGATTGCAGCGCAGACTCCTTTCGTCAATCTTACGCCCAAAGCGAAATTGATGACAACCAAAGCGGGCGAACTCACCCTGCCCGAAGGTTTTGTAGTGAACACAGCGAACCTTCCCGACAGTTTGGTTGCAGAAGCTACTAAGTTCGTAGCTGCTATCAACTTGGCAACACCGCTTAATGCCACAACGGCAAGTGATGACGCGACTGCGCTCATCCAGATGGCGATTCCCTCATCCGCACTTGACGCTGAAGGATACAAACTATCGGTTAAGGAAGATGGTGTAAAGGTTGAAGCCTCCACAAGTGCGGGCTTCTACTATGCCTTCCAGACGTTGAAGAAAATTCTTCCCGCCAACGTGATGGCTGGCGTGAAGGACGAGGCGGTGACAGCCTATGCCCTTCCCCTCGTGAACATCAACGACGAACCCCGCTTTGGTTACCG
>JAGBYW010000200.1 GCA_017628555.1 Bacteroidaceae bacterium
GTTGAAGGGTTATCACCACGCGGTAGGTTGATTCGTATAATATCATCGTGCGCTCTTCCGAGGCACGTGCTAGAAGGCGTGTCTGACGCCCATTCTTCTGTGGGAGGAATCCTTCAAAAGTAAAGCGTTCGCAGGGCAATCCGCTCGACACGAGGGCGGGCACAAAGGCAGTTGCACCGGGCAGACACTGCACCTCTACACCGCGCTCCACACAGGCACGCACTAACATGAAACCGGGGTCGGAAATGGCGGGAGTGCCCGCATCTGAAATGAGGGCGATATTCTCACCTGCGGCAATGCGTGCGGCAAAGGCGTTGGCAGTTTGGTGCTCGTTAAACTTATGGTGCGAGCACAACTGGTTCTTAATATCAAAGTGCTTGAGCAGCAGCCCCGAAGTGCGGGTGTCTTCCGCAAGGATGAGGTCTGCTTCCTTCAAGATGCGAATGGCGCGCATCGTCATGTCTTCCAAATTACCCACCGGGGTAGGTACTAAATAAAGAGTTCCCATACTGCAAAGTTATTTGATTTATGCAAATGATTATATGGTTTGGGGGAATTTTCTTAATTTTGCCCCAGAATATTTATTGTGCTGCCCTCGTTGGGCAGTCTCATTCCCTCGAAACTATGTTTCAGCAAGAAATAAACTTCGACCGCTTCGTGCGTGGTGCCCTGCTTGTGGGGGGCATTTTCCTCTTCGGATATGCCGTCAATGCACTGAGCAGTGTGTTGCTTCCCTTTGTGTTGGCGTGGATGTTGGCTTACATGCTCAACCCCGTAGTCACGTTTCTGCAAGAGCGTTGCAGAGTGCGCCTTCGCTGGCTCAGCGTCACGCTGACATTACTTCTCCTCGCCAGCCTCTGCGTGGGAGCGTTTATGCTGATAGTTCCGCCGTCGATAGAGGAATTTTCGCAACTCAAAAGGTTGATTGTTGAGTACCTCAGAAACGGTTCGGGCAACGCCAGCATACCCGCCATCGTCAGCGACTTTGTTCGCGAACACATGCAGCATGAAGAAGTGCGCAGTTTCTTACAAACAGATGACGTTCAAGTCTTTCTGCGCCACAGCATTCAGCGCATGGGAAATTTTCTGTGGGCTACGGCCAACGCCGTGTGGAGCCTCTTCTCGTGGTGTATTACCCTGCTCTACCTGTTCTTCCTACTCTTGGATTTTGAGAAAGCCTCACGAGCCTGGATCAATTATGTGCCCAAGCGCTTCCGAGGTATTGTAGAAACGCTCTCAGTAGACGTGCAAACGGGAATGAGCGCTTACTTCCGCGGGCAAGCTTTGGTGGCGCTCTGCGTAGGCATACTGTTTGCCGCGGGTTTCTCCATCATCGGGCTCCCGCTTGCTGTGGGTTTCGGGTTATTTGTTGGCGCACTCAACTTCGTTCCTTATCTGCAAATGATTTCCATTCCGCTGGCGGTGTTACTTGCCCTGCTCAAGGCCGCTGAAACGGGAGAAAACTTCTGGGGCATCCTCTTGCTTGTAGGACTTGTGTACGTCATTGTACAGCTCATTCAAGACCTCATCATTGTGCCCAAAATCATGGGGCGCATCATGGGCATGTCGCCCGCCCTCATCCTGCTCTCACTCTCCGTTTGGGGCTATGTATTTGGGTTTATCGGCCTCATCATCGCCCTGCCGCTGACGACACTCGCCCTTTCTTATTACAAACGCTATATCATAAAAGATTGACACTCCCACATTATGGAAGATACCTTTGACATACGTGCCGAACAGCGCAGTGTAAGCAATTCCGAAAAGGAATTTGAGAAGGCACTGCGTCCCCTGAATTTCAGCGACTTTACGGGACAGCAGCAGGTGGTGGACAACCTGCAGATTTTCGTAGAGGCAGCGAAGTTTCGTGGCGAACCGCTTGACCACACCCTGCTCCACGGACCTCCGGGGTTGGGGAAGACAACGCTTTCAAATATCATTGCCAACGAATTAGGCGTAGGGTTTAAGATTACCTCAGGTCCCGTGCTCGACAAACCTGGCGACCTCGCGGGTTTGCTGACTTCGCTGGAGCCCAACGACGTTCTTTTCATCGATGAAATTCACCGCCTTTCGCCCGTCGTTGAGGAATATTTGTATTCAGCCATGGAAGACTACCGCATCGACATCATGATTGACCGCGGACCTGCCGCGCGCTCCATTCAGATTGACCTCAATCCGTTTACCCTTGTGGGCGCCACAACGCGAAGCGGTTTGCTCACCGCTCCCCTCCGTGCGCGCTTTGGCATCAACCTCCATTTAGAATATTACGACGCTGCAACGCTTCAGAAGATTGTGGAGCGCTCCGCCAAGTTGCTCGGCGTGAAGATCGACGGACGTGCAGCGGCAGAAATTGCGGGCAGAAGTCGTGGCACTCCCCGTATTGCCAACTCCCTCTTGCGCCGCGTGCGCGACTTTGCTCAGGTAAAGGGGAATGGGAATATCGAACTCGACATTGCGCGTTATGCCCTTGAAGCACTGAATATTGACAAGTACGGACTTGACCAGATTGACAACAAGATTCTTACGACAATCATCGACAAGTTTAAGGGCGGTCCCGTGGGTATTACCACCATCGCCACGGCTGTGGGCGAAGATGCGGGTACGGTAGAAGAAGTGTACGAGCCCTTCCTCATCAAAGAAGGTTTCATTCGCCGCACGCCCCGCGGACGCGAGGTTACAGAATTGGCGTACCGCCACCTCGGGCGCACTCCTCAAGCGGGTTCGCCCATCATGCCATCGCTCTTTGATTTCCCCGACGAAGGATGAATACGGTCGTAGGTTGTAGCAAGCACGCATCAGGCGCCGGCGCGCCACTTACTGCGTGCAAAACTACCACCTACGACTTCTTTATTTACCTCCGAAAATTGTAACAATTTTTCGCTTTTAGAAACACCTGATTATCAGATTGTTAAATAAAAATCTAACCCCCTCAAAATTATTAGTAATGTATTTTAAATTATGTTACTAATAATTTTTTTTAGGTTACTAATAATTTTTACTACAATAGATATAGTTTTTTCAAGGTCGGGTTTGCCCCTAAAAAGGTCTGATTTTTGAGCGCTAAAAGCGTGACAGAAAACCGCCTCAACGCCCCCTGTTTTTTCAAAAAACAGACTCCTATATATAAAAAAGAGGGCAACGGCCGTGAAAAACTTGCTCAGTAGCACGGAATTAGAAAAATTATCCGTACTTTTGTACTCAATATGCTCATTAGTTTGAGAACTACGCTGAACAATCCAGTGATATTATATAATTTTTAACACACACAATCAGATGAATGTGATTACGAAATCTGTTACTCTTGCTGACGGTCGCACTATCAGCATTGAAACAGGAAAGCTCGCAAAGCAAGCTGACGGTAGCGTAATGCTCCGTATGAACAACACGATGTTGCTTGCTACAGTTTGTGGTGCCAAAGACGCTAACCCCGGCACCGATTTTATGCCGCTCCAATGCGACTACAAGGAAAAATACTCTGCAGCCGGTCGTTTCCCCGGTGGTTTCACCAAGCGTGAAGGTCGTGCTTCTGACTACGAAATCTTGACCAGCCGCCTCGTTGACCGTGCGCTCCGCCCCCTCTTCCCTGGCGACTACCACGCAGAAGTATATGTAAATATCATCCTCTTCTCTGCCGATGGCGTAGATCAGCCCGACGCACTCGCAGGTTTTGCTGCTTCTGCCGCACTTGCTTGTACGGACATCCCCTTCGAAGGTCCCATCTCTGAAGTTCGCGTAGCTCGCATCAACGGTGAGTACGTGATTAACCCCACTTTCGAACAAATGAAGGAGGCGGATATGGACCTCATGGTGGCTGCTACGATGGACAACATCATGATGGTGGAAGGCGAAATGGACGAAGTGCCCGAATCTGCCCTTCTCGAAGCTCTCAAGGCGGCTCACGAAGCCATCAAGCCCATGTGTCAGCTCCAGATTGACCTCATGAAGGAACTCGGTACTGACGTGAAGCGCGAATACTGCCACGAAGTAAACGACGAAGACCTCCGCAAGTTGTGCCACGAGCAGTGCTACCAGAAGTGTTACGACATCACAAAGAGCGCTCTTGAAAAGCACGCACGCCTCGAAGCATTTGAAGCGGTGCGTGAAGCATTTAAGGAAGAATATGCTGCTGCTCATGCAGAACTGTCAGCAGAAGAACTCGAAGAAAAGAATGACCTTATCAACCGTTACTACCACGATGTAGAAAAGGACGCTATGCGCCGTTGCATTCTCGACGAAGGTATCCGCCTCGACGGTCGTAAGACTACGGACATCCGCCCCATCTGGTGCGAAGTAGATCCCCTTCCCATGCCTCACGGTTCTTCTATCTTCACACGCGGTGAAACACAGTCGCTCTCTACTTGTACGCTCGGTACAAAGCTTGACGAAAAGATGGTAGACGACGTGCTCGACAAGAGCTACCAGCGTTTCCTCCTCCACTACAACTTCCCCCCCTTCTCAACTGGTGAAGCAAAGGCACAGCGTGGCGTAGGCCGTCGCGAAATTGGTCACGGTCACCTCGCATGGCGCGGTTTGAAGGGACAGATTCCCGCAGAATTCCCCTACACAGTGCGCGTAGTGAGCGACATTCTCGAGTCTACCGGTTCTTCTTCAATGGCTACAGTGTGTGCCGGAACGCTCGCACTCATGGATGCTGGTGTACCCATGAAGGCTCCCGTAAGTGGTATTGCAA
>JAGBYW010000201.1 GCA_017628555.1 Bacteroidaceae bacterium
ATATGTCTAAATTTATTTCCGGTGGTTATAGCGTCGGGGTTCCACCTCTTCCCATTCCGAACAGAGAAGTTAAGCCCGTCCGCGCCGATGGTACTGCGTCTAGCGGGAGAGTAGGTCGCCGCCACTTTTCAGAGAGGTTCTTCAAATTTTGAGGAACCTCTTTTTTTGTTTGTGGTTGGGGAAGGCCTAACAGGCAGTAACAGGCTATGACATCCCATGACACCCTTAACAGGCCTTAATAGATAGTATCTATCTACGTGCTCAATAGGCTTTGAACTATTCCAATTTCTATTATTGCTCAGAAATATGTAACTTTGCAGGTGGAAAAATGTTATAACTAATAATTTGCTGCGCGTATTATGCAAGAGATTATTCTTTGGGTGTTGGACCACCTTAATTATTGGACAGTGACCATCTTCATGGCCATTGAGAGTTCGTTTATCCCTTTCCCTTCAGAAGTAGTGGTGCCTCCTGCTGCTTGGAAGACGGGTTCTTCGGCGGAAATGACGCTTTTGGGCGTGGTGATTTTTGCTACGATTGGCGCCAATATTGGTGCGTTGGTAAATTACTACTTGGCAAAATTCTTGGGTCGCCCCGTGGTGTATTCTTTTGCGCGCAGTCGCTGGGGCCGCTATTGCTTGATTGACGAAGCGAAGGTGAAGTATGCCGAAGAATATTTTGTGAAGAACGGAGCGATGTCTACCTTCGTCGGCCGCTTGGTACCCGCCGTGCGCCAACTTATTTCTATCCCCGCAGGTTTGGCTGGGATGAACATCTGGAAGTTCTTGTTCTACACCACACTCGGTGCGGGAACTTGGAACATCGTTTTGGCGGGCATCGGTTACGCTATTTATAAGATGTTCCCCGCTATTGATACGCCCCAAAAGGTAGCCGATAAGGCGGCAGAGTACAGTCACGTAATTGGTTACGCTATTCTTGCCATCGTAGCTATTGTTGGTATCTATTTCGTGGTGAAACACCTTAAGAAGAAGTAACTCCTGTGATTGAACTTCAAGGTATACATAAATCCTTTGGCACGCTTGAAGTGCTGAAAGGTATCGACCTCCATATTGAGAAGAAGGAGGTGGTGAGTATTGTCGGTCCCAGTGGTGCCGGCAAGACTACTTTATTGCAGGTGCTGGGTACGCTCCACAAGCCAGACTCGGGTTCGCTCTTCATCAATGGTATAGATGTATTGGCATTGAAGGGTGATAGCCTTGCGAAGTTCCGCAACCGCCACTTGGGATTCGTGTTTCAGTTTCACCAACTGTTGCCCGAATTTACGGCACTTGAAAATGTGATGATCCCCGGACTTTTGGCGGGCGAGAAGGAAAGCGCATTGCGCCAGCGTGCGGCAGAACTCCTCGACTATCTGAAACTCTCTACGCGCTTTGAGCACAAGCCCTCGGAACTATCGGGCGGCGAGAAGCAGCGTGTAGCCGTGGCACGCGCCTTGATGAACCGCCCCGACGTTATCCTTGCTGATGAACCCTCAGGTAGTTTGGACACGCATAACAAGCAGGAACTCCACAACCTCTTCTTCGAACTGCGCGACACGATGGACCAAACCTTTGTCATCGTGACCCACGACGAAGAACTCTCTCGCCTTACCGACCGCACCATCCACATGAAGGACGGCGTGATCGTTGATGCTTAGGCGAGGTGATAATTTTATAGGACTCAGGCCTAACAGGCTGTAACAGGCCTTAACATGCCTTAACAAATAATACTCCTATGCTAAAAATTGGCCAATATAACACCCTCACCATTACGCGCTTCACCGACCACGGCGCCTATCTTGACGCCGGAAAGGAGTTGGGCGACATTCTCCTGCCCAAGCAGTATGTGAAGCCTGAGATGCGTCCGGGCACGGAAGTAGAAGTCATCGTTTACCTCGACCAGCAGGACCGCCTTGTTGCTACTACGGAGCAGGCGCTTGCCGTTGTGGGCGACTTTGCCCACCTTCGCGTGGCGTGGGTGAACGAGTACGGCGCTTTCCTCGATTGGGGCTTGATGAAAGACCTCTTCGTGCCCTTCCGCGAGCAGAAACTGCGCATGGTGAAAGACCACAGCTACATCGTACATATTCATGTAGACCCCGAAACTGCCCGCATCGTGGCGTCGGCAAAGGTGGAGCGCTACATCGAACCTGCCAAGTTTACCGACTACCACAAGGGCGAGGAGGTGGATATGCTGATTTGGCAAAAGACCGACCTTGGCTTTAAGGTAATTGTCAACAACAAGCACCAGGGACAGATTTACGACAATCAGATTTACGAAAACCTCTGCAGCGGTATGCGCGTGCGCGGCACGGTCGTAAATGTGCGCCCCGATGGTAAGTTGGATTTGAGCGTACAGAAGATAGGCAAGGGTCGCTTCAAGGACTTCGCCGACGAACTCCTTGAGGCACTTCAAGAGGCGCCCAATGGTTTCCTTCCCTTCACCGACAAATCGCCCTCAGAGGAAATAGCCGAGCGCTTTGGTGTGAGCAAGAAGACCTTTAAGAAGGCATTAGGCAACCTCTACCGCGAGCGCAAGGTAGAACTGCTGGACAACGGCGTGCGCCTGCTCCAGTAAAGATACTTAAGGGAATCTGCAAAACGCTTGAACGAACAAAAGTTCCAAACGTTTTGCAGATTCCGCTTTTTTTTATACCTTTGCACCAAGATAGAACGCACGTTCTGTTTGGGCTTATAGCTCAGTTGGTTAGAGCAACGGACTCATAATCCGGAGGTCCTTGGTTCAAGCCCAAGTTGGCCCACACGTTGAGTGAATACTGCTTTTGCGGTGTTCACTCAACGCTTTTTTATGCCCAAAAGGCTGAAATCCGGGGCATTCAAAGTGTAAAAAATGTGCGTTTGTAACGCATTGATAATCAAGTGTCTAAAAAGGCGAAAATTATTAGTAACATATTTTAAAAAAGGTTACTAATAATTTTTTTTATGTTACTAATAATTTTCACTACAATAGGTATAGTTTTTCGGCCTACTCTTATACCACTGTTTGAGCAACACCTATTCCTATCAATGATATAGAGTGGGGAACTTCTTTATACTTTGTCTCACAGTTTCACAATCGGTTTTTTTCTGGCGTCTACAAAGAATCTCTCGTTTGTATTCTCCAAATGGTATTCTGTTCGTGTGGGGTCTAAGAGGCGAAACATGTGTGCATCAGAGTAGCGGCGGAAGGTAACGACATCTCCTGTTTGAACATCAAGGGAGAGCTGCGCTTCTTTGGTGGTGATACACTCCTCATTGATGTAGATACTTAGACCGTAAGAGTTTAGCCGCTTCGTCTCTTCGTTGTAAATGTTGATGGTGTACTTCTCACTTGGGGGCACAAAGGCAGAACTTTGGTTGTTTAAGAGTCCATTCTGCATAATCTCAATGAGTTCTTTGTGAGTAAAGTATTCAGCATTCAACATGTGTTCTTCATTGTCGTTCGTCGTGATGGTAAGGTATTCATCGCACTGCATCTTGTCCCGATATTGACTTGTGACATTAACTTCTGTTATGTCGGAAAACGGAAGGTTCAGATCCACCTTTTTTAACCCCAAAATGCCGCAGAACCCTGTGTAATGGAAGTGTGTGTCGTTGTAGCACAACTTCCCAAAAGTATAATGTAAAAGGTATATTATAGCTATACCAAGAAGCACGACTCCATAGAAGTATTTTTCCCCTGTAACAAAAGAAGATGTCGCCAGACCACTGAATAACAGAAACCACGCTATTCCCTTCCACCCTCCTCGTAATGTTTTATAATTTTCGTCGTTATCGGGGGAGTATGTATGCTTTTCAGATTTATTGTAACTCATATCTGTTGCTAATAAATAGTTGTCCCAAATTGAAATTTAGACAATTTGAAATATGTGATTTTAAGATTCTGAATTTTTTTCACCTTTGCCTACTTGATGCGTTGCGCCATGATGTTGCGCTCAAGGGTGGAGAGTTCTTTATCGAGGCGTTTGGCTGTGCCTGTGCCGCCGCAGAGTTTGTCCAATTCACTCCAAAATGCAGGGCTGTGGTTGAGTTCCTTGAGGTGGCAGAGTTCGTGACAAATAACGTAGTCGATGAGGTGGGAGGGCAGCAGGAGGAGCCAGAGCGAGAGATTGACGTTTCGCAACGAGGAACAACTCCCCCAACGGGTTGAGACGTCCTTGATGGAGAGTCGGTTGAACTCTATGCCGTGTGCAGTAGCGATGGCGCGCAGGCGTTGTGTGAGAATCACCTGTGCGTTATTGCGTAGGGCTTCAGCGAGTACCTTGTTAGCCCATTCCAAACTTGCTGCACCCTCAAACTGAAAGCCTCGCGGCATATAGATGGTGGCACTTTCCGGTGTGCGCTTGATGGTGGCGTGTGGGGCATTGCCGGGTTCGAAGCGGAGTTGGTAAATGTCGGTAGTAATGTGAAAGTCGTAGTTGAGTTTGAATATCATAGTTGAAAAGAGAAACGACGAACGAAGCAAGAGCAGAAGATAAACTTGTTTATATTATTGCCTTGCAAGGAGAAGGTAAAGACCGACAAGCGGGATTAAATGAAAAAGGAGAAAGGAGAAATGGCAAGCGTAGCATATTACGCAGGTCAATTTCTCCTTTCTCCTTTTTCCTTTTTTATTTATTGAGCATTTGCTTAACAAGTTCAGAAACGAGTTTGCCGTCGGCCTTACCTGCAAACTTCTTTGAGGCTACGCCCATCACCTTGCCCATTTCCTTGGGACTTGTAGCGCCTACTTCAGCAATGATTTCGGCGAGGGCGGTGCGGAGTTCGTCTTCCGTAAGAGGCTTGGGGAGGTATTCTTCTACGACGAGCACCTGACCCATTTCCTCTTCTGCAAGGTCGGGACGGTTTTGCTCGGTGTAGAGTGCGGCAGTGTCGCGACCCTGCTTAGCCAACTTTGCAAGAATCTTGAGGGCGTCGGCATCAGCGAGTTGTTCGTTAGCACCGGGAGCGGTTTGTGCCTCAATAAAAAGCTTCTTGATGTTGCGGAGCGCCATGAGGCGCACCTTGTCCTTAGCCTTCATGGCAACAGGAATATCTTGTGAGATTTTTTCAAAGAGCGTCATGATTGTGTTAGGGTATTGGATTTTGTGAAAATTCTTTGATTTTTTGGAGTTGTTCGCGTGTGCGTTTTGCTGTGGGAATAGCTTCTATTTGGTCAATGAGAAGTTCGTTGTCAAGCTCTTCTTGAGAGAATATATATACGGGGCGTCTGGGCTTTTTGGTTGTTTTTCTGAGTTCTCCGTAATAGGTTTGGTGAAGCGTTTCACGCTCAATGCGCTTGAGAAGTTGCTCTTCATCTTCTTCCTCTTCTACGAGTCCGAATCCCGAAGCGAGGATGGTGACTTTTACTTCTCCCTCCAGCGACTCATCCTTTGCCAACCCCCACTTATATTCTAAGTCCTTGCGCTCAAACTTTGCGATAAATTCTTCCACCTCGCAAAGCTCGTTCATCTGAAGCGTCTCGTGCTTCTCGGGGAAGGTGATACACATCACCAAGCGACGTGCGGTAAAGATGTCGTTTTGGTTGAGCAAAGGAGAGTTGAGCGCATTCTCAATAGCAGCGGTAATACGGTTTTCTCCGTGTGCCGTGCCCGTAGAAATGACGCAGATGCCCCCCTCTCGGAGTACCATACACACATCGTTGAAGTCGAGGTAAATTACCCCGCGCATTTTGATGATGTCTACCACACTGCGTACGGCATTCGTAAGCGTCTGGTCCGCCTTGTGGAAGGCGTCCATTACGCTTTGGGTGTGGTAAACGCTCAGCATGCGTTGGTTGTTTACAACAATGAGCGCGTCCACCTCTTTCGCTAAAAGTTCGAGTCCGTCAAGGGCTTTGTCGATTTGCTTTCTACCCTCAAAGAGGAAGGGAAGTGTGACGATGCCCACGGTAAGAATGTCTCGTGCCTTTACCTCCCGCGCTACAATCGGTGCTGCACCCGTACCCGTTCCGCCACCCATACCAGCGGTGACAAAAACCATTTTAGTTTCCTTGTCAATGGCGTCATAAATTGCTGCAAGTGACTCTTCTTGCTCGGCATACTGACGCCCGATTTCGGGTTTCCCACCTGCTCCTAACCCCGGTCCGAACTGGATGCGGGTAGGAATGGGAGAATCCTCCAAGGCTTTACTATCCGTGTTACACACCAAGAAACTCACATCATACATCCCGTCGCGATACATATTGGCTATGGCATTGCCACCGCCACCTCCCACCCCGATGACTTTTATCAGGGTGTTGGTGGCAGGAGCCGTAATCTGTATGAGTTGTTCGTCGTCGAGCATGCGTTTATGTTGTGGTTTTTATTCTCCACAAGGGAGCGCGTTTTTAGGGGAGGAAATTGACGGAAGCGCTCATGTCAATGGCGTTTGTTGCTTCGGGTTCGATAACAACAACAGTGTCACCTCCTATTTTTGACTTGATGTCGTTGAGCTGTTCCTTCGTACGTTTGTACGTGGGAGTGATTTCCACCATTGAGATAATCTCTTCGTTGTCGAGATCATCAAGACCAAAGAGGTACACCTTGGGGCGCTTCTTGCTTGTGCCACTACGGTCGTTTGTACCGTAGAACTGCTCGCGGCGCGTGTCATTCTCTTCCTGCTTTTCTTCAAGTTCACGCAGGCGCTCTTGTTCCTCCTGGTTCATCTTTTCACGGATGCCCGGTACGTTTGTAATACCGAAACCAGTGGCAAGGATAGTAATTTTTACCTTCTTGCCAAGTTCAGGATCGATTGAAAGTCCCCACTTGGTTTCTACGTCATCACGGAATTTGCCCATGAACTCATGCACCTCGTTCATTTCCTCCATCATCAACGTGTCGCCCTCATTTTCGGCGCAGAATGAGATAGAGAGCAACACCTTCTTAGAATTAAAGATGTCGTTGCTGTTGAGGAGCGGCGAGTGAAGTGCATCCTGGATGGCTGTAGTTACACGGTTTTCGCCTTCGCCGTAACCTGTAGACATGATTGCTACACCGCCGTCTTTGAGTACGGTACATACATCGCGGAAGTCAAGGTTGATGACACCGTGCATTGTAATAATTTCTGCGATGCTTCGAGCTGCAACAGAGAGGGTATTGTCGGCGCGTTCGAAAGCCGAAAGCACGTTGAGGTCGGGATAAATTTCACGCAAGCGTTCGTTATTGATAACGAGGAGCGCGTCCACATGCTTGGCAATTTCTTCCACACCGTCGAGCGCTTGGTCAATCTTGCGGGTACCTTCAAAGATGAAGGGGATTGTTACAATACCTACGGTGAGAATGCCCATAGCCTTCGCTTCACGAGCAATAACAGGCGCAGCACCCGTACCCGTTCCGCCACCCATACCTGCCGTGATAAACACCATCTTAGTGCCATCGTTGAGCATGTTTTGGATGCTCTGGATACTTTCTTCTGCTGCTTCACGAGCGCGTGCCGGACGGTTGCCCGCACCAAGACCTTCGCTGCCCAACTGTAAGCGAACGGGGATGGGAGAATCCTGAAGCGCCTTTGAGTCAGTATTACATATGACAAAGTTTACGTCGTGGATGCCTTCGCGGTACATATAGTTTACGGCGTTACCACCACCGCCACCCACACCGATGACTTTAATGATTGAGGGAGTGGCTGTAGGCATTCCCAAGTCTATAAGAGTATCTTCGTTCATTGTTTCGGTTGTTAATTGTGTGTACTTTGGAAGTGGTTAATCTCGGTCGTCGTTGACAATGTCACCCAACCAACCCCACATCTTTTTAAATCCTCTCACGACGGCACTGGGCTTCTTTTCGCCTTCCTCTTCTTCGTCTTCTTCCGCTTCTACATAGTCTTCTTCTGGAGGTTCAGGGGTGGGCACTTCTGTTCCGGGAACGGGTTGTGCAGGAGTTTCTGTAACTACGTCAGTAGTTGCTACATCTAATGTACTGCCCGCAAAGATGTCTGTAGCGATGGTGGGTGTTACTACTTCTCCAGTTTCAAAGAGTACGGGAGTTTCGTCGCTCAACTCACCACCACAGCAATTTTGGTCAGCCTGCTCGATAAGCGCAAGTGCTGCCGCGTAATCGCCTTCGCGAACGGGGTCAACATTTAAGTTTTTCGGACCGCGTATAGAGAAGCGTGTGTTCTTCACTACGCGGAGCTTTTCAATGCCCACGAGTTTTGCCACCACGCTTTCCATATTCTTGAGCATAGAGGCCCCACCTGTGAGCACAACACCCGCCACGAGTTGGTTTTTCTCGTAATTCGTAAACTTGATTTGCTTCTCAATATTGAGTACAATCTCTTCTACGCGGGCTTCGATGAGACCTGCAAATTCGGTGTAGGGAAATTCGCGTCCGTCGCTGGTAACGATGGGAGGATTGTCGCCACCATTTGTAATCGCTGCGCCCCACTTGAGTTTGAGGGTCTCAGCTTCGTCTTCTTCAATCTGCAAAGAAGTGAGGTCGCGTGTAATGTTGGCACCGCCAAGGGGGATTACCGCCAAGTGGCGCAGCATGTTGCTCTTAAAGACAGAGACAGAAGTGGTTTCAGCCCCCATGTCCACGAACACACAACCCGAGCGCTTTTCGGGTTCAGTAAGCATGACGTCAGCAAGGCGGAGTACGGTGATAGGCATTTCTGCCACCTCGATACCTGCAGCACGGAAACAGTTGCGGATTTGGTCAGACATGCTGCTGTTGGCTACAATATTGAGGTAGCGCGCCTCAAGGTTGTCGGCGAGCATGCCCACGGGTTCGTTGGTAAACTGCGTGCCCACCTTATATTCCTGGGGCACTGTGTCCAAGATGTGACGTTCGGGCGTAGCCTTCTGAAGGTTTTCAACGCGCAAGGCTTCCATGATGTCTTGCGAGATGATGTGCTTCTCGCTAAACGTGCGCTGGATGGTATTGGTCACGGTGTGCATGCCCATACCTCCGATGCCCACGTAGGCCTTAGAGATGCGCTTCTTAAGTTGTGTCTCAAGGGTCTCCTTGATATTCTTGGCGCACTGCGTCATCTTGTCGATGTTGCTAATGCGTCCCTTGCGGATGAAGGATTGAGAGGGTTCTTGCGTAAAGGCAAGTACCTCGATGGCGCCGTCGGGCTGCTTGCGACCGGCTATGGCGGTAACCTTCGACGAACCGAGGTCGATGGCTACAACGAACTCTTTAATATCTGCCATTGCTTATAATAAATTTTATGTTGTTCGGTAAGGGATTAAACGAAGTTGGGAGGTTGTGAGGAGCAACGCTACCTTAATACTTTTTCTTCTTAAGGTCTTTTTTACCAATCACTTGGTTGGTGTAGGCAATGTTCAACTCGTGGTATTTATTCCACCCCACGACGGGCATCACGCGGTCGTAAAAGAGTTTGAGGTTCTCAAACTTTTTCTCTACCTGCTCAATGCGCCCGAGGCGAATGATTTGCTTGCCAATGCGGGGGTAAACATCAACTTTCCCATTGGGGTTGATGTGCACCTGTTCTAATTGCTTGTTCCAGAAAGGGTTGTTGTAAACAAACTGTGCCAACTTTACCAATTCCTTCTGCGCATAAGTGGAGTCGATGCTACCCGTTGCCACAAGGAAATTACCGCGATAATTCATTGTTGGCAGGCACCGCCCCGCCTTGTCAAGGTAATACGACGCTCCCGAGTCGGGCATCACGCGCATAATGGGGATGTGTTGGTCAACGAGGATGTTGACGTTGCCGCCGGGCGACTTGTAACACACCACGTCGCTGATGTAGGGGTTGTGGCGTAACGAGCGCTCAATGGCTCGGCTACTGATACCGTCCATCACTCTCCCCACGGGATACACCTGCGCCTCTTGAATGGTGCGGAGTATCTCATCTTTTTTTACAAACCCGCAATCCTCATTCGCAATTCTTACGTTTACGGTCACGCAAGTACTCTTGTCGCCTTTACCCGTCAGGTGCTGAAACGCATAGACTAAGTAGCCGACAAGCACGACTATTGTGAGGAGTCGAAAAAGTATTTTGAAAACTTTGAGCACGGGGATGATGTTTGAAATACGAGGGGTGAATGTTGCTTAAAAAGTCGGCGCTTTCCGACTACTTTAAGCACGGATTTTATCATTGTTGCTAACCTCTGAAATTCAGATAGTTACACTGGTGTTACTTTTGCTGAAAATTATTAGTAACATATTTTAAATTACATTACTAATAATTTTTTTTAGGTTACTAATAATTTTCAGCAGAATAGGTTTAGTTTTCAGCACCCCTATTTTGGGGGTTGCGAGGAGTGAAAAAACGCTGGATTTTTCTACTGTTTATGTTCCAAAATTGCTTGGAATTCCTTCATGTAGTCTTCCACGTCGCCTGCGCCGAGCACAACGAGCACATCCATGGCTTCTGCCTTCACAATTTCGGGAAGGTCTTGCTTCTGGCAAAGGCTCTTCTTCATGTCTGCGCGGAGGTGGTCGAAGATGAGTTGACTGGTTACGCCCTCAATGGGGAGTTCGCGGGCGGGATAGATTTCCGTGAGCCACACTTCATCAAGCAGTGAGAGGGCTTCGGCAAACTCCTTGTAGAAGTCGCGAGTGCGGGTGAAGAGGTGGGGCTGGAAGATGCCCGAAATCTTGCGTCCGGCAAACACTTCGCGGATGGAGAGGATGCTCTGGCGGATTTCTTCGGGGTGGTGGGCATAGTCGCTGAGGAGTACGCAACGGTCGTTCTTGATTTTGAAATCAAATCTGCGGTCCACGCCTCCGTAGGTCTTCATCGCCTCACGGATTTCTTCGGCAGTCAGTCCTGCCAACTGTGCCAAGGCACATGCACCGATACCGTTGTCGATGTTGATGCTCACGGGCACACCCAATTCAATGTCCTTCACATTTTCGATGGGCGAAACGAGGTCGAAGATGATGCGACCACCGCCGATGCGGATGTTCTCTGCGTGGAAGTCGCCCTCATGACGGGAGTATTCGTAGCGGCGCACCCCTTCCTGCAAGCGTTCTTGGAACTTCAAACCCTTATGCACCACTACGGCGCCATCGGGTTGCACAAGCGAGGTGTAATGGCTGAAACTTTCGAGGTAAGCCTCCTCCGTGCCGTAAATGTCGAGGTGGTCGGCGTCGGCAGAAGTGATGAGCGTAGCATAGGGGCGGAGGTGATGGAACGAGCGGTCAAACTCGTCGGCCTCAATCACCACGTAGGGACTTTCGGGAGCGATAAGGTAGTTCGTGCCGTAGTTCTTCGTGATGCCCCCAAGGAAGGCGTTACACTTCACGTGGCTGCTGTGAAGTAGGTGTGCCGTCATGGCGGAAGTAGTCGTCTTGCCGTGCGTACCAGCGCAGCAAAGACCCTTCATCTGTCTCGTGATGATGCCCAACACCTCGGCGCGCTTCTTCATCTCAAAGCCCTCGCGGCGGAAATAGTTGAACTCCTCGTGCGTAGCAGGGATGGCGGGGGTGTAAACAACGAGTGTCTCTGCCTTATCTTTGAAGCAGGCGGGAATGTGTTGCTCGCCGTCTTCGTAATGAATGGTTGCGCCTTCTTCACACAACTTCTTCGTAAGCGGAGTTTCCACGCGGTCGTAACCGCCTACGGTATATCCTTGCGAAAGAAAGTAGCGCACCAAAGCGCTCATGCCGATGCCTCCGGCACCGAGGAAGTAGATATTTTGCATCGAGAGGGAGATTGATTTTAAAAAGATTTCCAGAGGGTCTAAATAGTATAGATTTTCTAGAACTTATAGATTACAATGCATTCGCCAGCGCCAACACTTCTCGTGCAATATCCATTGCAGCGTTGGGCTTGGCAAGGGGCTTGATGTTATCGCTGAGTTCCTTGAGTTGGAGGGGTTCCTGAACGAGCGCAATAGCTCGGGGCATCAAGGTCTGGCGCGCTTCGTCGTCCTTGATATACACGGCAGCGCCCTTCTTTACGAGTGCCAAAGCATTCTTCGTCTGATGGTCTTCTGCCACATTGGGCGAGGGCACAAGTATTACGGGTTTTCCGAGTAAGCAGAATTCTGAGATGCTTCCCGCTCCAGCGCGTGAAATCACGAGGTCTGCCACGGTGTAGGCTGCTGCCATGTCGGAAATGAAGTCGGTTACGATGAGGTTTTCGGGACGTCCCGCGCGACGCAGGGCATCGGCAATTTCGTTGTGGTAGAAACTGCCCGTTTGCCAAATGAATTGCACCTCATCTTGTTGGCGAATGAGTTCGAGGCATGAGAGCACGCTCTCGTTAATTGTGCGAGCGCCGAGCGAACCGCCCACGATGAGCACCGTGCGCTTCTTGTCGTCGAGTCCGAAGTGCGCAATCGCCTCGTGATACGTCATTGACGGGGCAAGAAGGTTTTGGCGCACAGGGTTTCCGGTGAAGACGATGTTTTCCTCGGGGAAGAAGCGCTCCATGCCTTCGTAGGCCACGCAAATCTTCTTTGCCGAGCGCGCCAGGAGTTTGTTGGTCACACCGGCATAAGAGTTTTGCTCCTGAATGAGGGTGGGAATATCCGCCTTTGCCGCCATATTGAGCGTCGGACCACTAGCATAACCGCCCACACCCACTACCACGTCGGGTTGGAAGTCACTGATGATGCGCTTTGCCATGCGGCGGCTCTTCATCAACTTCCACAGCACGCTGATGTTCTTAAACAAATTCTTGCGGTCAAAACCTTGCACGGGAAGCCCTACGATTTCGTAACCCGCTGCCGGTACGCGTTGCATTTCCATGCGCCCTTCGGCACCGACAAACAGTATTTTGGCATCCGGGCGCAACTCACGCACGGCGTTGGCTATGGAGATTGCGGGGAAAATGTGGCCACCTGTGCCACCACCGCTAACGATTATTTTTAATTCGCTCATAGTATCGCTTTAAGGAGGTGAAAACCCTATAATTTTCAGCCCGATTGGGCTACTATACGGGATTTTGCAAAGTTAGTAAAATAAATTCGCATTAAGCCCGCGCGCTCGCGTAATATTTCAGAATTTTTTTAGCAAGTTAAACGCCTTTTTACCTCGCCCCATCTTGACGCGTAAAGTTTCAGATTTCTGAGGGCGCAAAAACGTGTTCTAATTGCCGTGTTCGGAGTGTTCAAATTGTAAAAAGTGTAACGCGTTGAAGTGTTAATTAAACTTAAAACTCTTGCAGGTCGCCCTCCAATTTTGCCCTGTTTTAGGGTTAAAAAAGCGCTTTTCCTACATCTTGATTTTCAGGGGTTTACGAAAGCAAAAATTATTAGTAACTTATTTTAAATTATCTTACTAATAATTTTTTTTAGGTTACTAATAATTTTTACTACAATAGGTTTAGTTTTTACAGCAACGGTTTGGGGATAAAAAAAGGGGGATTTCTCATGGTGGAAGCGCGACAAAAATTCTGCTGTTTGGGCATGCTTTATCTTAGAAATCCCCATGCGATAACCGGAAATTATTCTTAATTTTGTGGTCTAAACTCAAAAGGATTCATGCCCCGTTTTGCCGACATACTCTTGCCGTTAGCCTTGGAAGAAGCGCTGACGTATGGCGTGCCTGCTGACTTGCAACTCGTTGTAGGTCAGCGTGTCGTGGTGCAACTCGGGAAGCGCAAGCGCTACACGGGGTTTGTTGTTCGCCTGCATGATGAGGTGCCCGCCGAAGGGGTGGAACTCAAGTTTGTAGAAGAGGTGGTGGATGCCACGCCTCTGCTTCGCGAGGAGCAGTTGCGCTTTTGGGAATGGCTCTCGCAATATTATATGTGCACGAAGGGCGAAGTGCTCAAAGCCGCCCTGCCTTCGGGACTCAAATTAGAGAGCGAGATGCGCCTTACGCGCAGTGAGTCGCCCACACAAGTGGAGGAGATGACGCCCCTTCAGCGTCAGGTCTTTCAGCTCTTAGACGTGGAGAAACCCATAACGCTTGACGATATTGCCAGCAAGCTGCAACGCGCGTCGATTATCAACACCGTGCGCCAAATGATTGAGCGCGGATGGGTGGAGGTGCGCGAAGCAATGCGTGAGTCCTTCCGAGCACGCACGGAGACGTATGTCAAGTTGCCCGATGCTGTAGTGCTTGAGGACAAGATTGATGTGCTGTTCGATAGCCTGCGCAAGGGGGGTAAACCTTATGCCCTGCTGCTTGCTTACACCGACCTTGCCCGTGCTACGACGGCACTCCGTTTGCGCAATCCCAAACTGTTGGCAGAGGTGAGTCGCGCGCAACTGCTTCAGCGTGTGGAGGGTGGCGATGCTGCCCTGCGCGCCTTGATTGAGAAAGGATATTTGGAAAGTTATGCCGTAGAGGTGGGGCGTCTGAAAACCTGCGCCGCCACAGAAACCCTCGGCATGCGCCCCCTTAACGACCATCAGCAACGCGCTTTGGGACAAATTCATGCCTCCTTTGAGCAACACGATATCACCTTACTTCACGGCGTAACCTCGTCGGGAAAGACGGAGGTGTATATGAAACTGATTGAGGAGGTGTTGGCTCAGGGAAAACAAGTGCTCTACATGCTTCCTGAAATAGCCTTGACTACGCAGATTACCACCCGTCTGGGGCGCGTCTTTGGCGACAAGATGGGGGTGTATCACTCGAAGTTTCCCGATGCCGAGCGTGTAGAACTCTGGCAACGCCAACTCACCGACAAGGCGTTTCCCTTGATTCTCGGCGTGCGCTCTTCCTTGTTCCTGCCCTTCCAAAATTTGGGGCTGATTATTGTGGATGAGGAGCACGAAAGTTCTTACAAACAGCAGGACCCTGCTCCCCGTTATCATGCTCGTGATGCGGCGCTCGTTTTGGCACAACAGTTGGGCGCGAAAGTGCTGCTTGGCACCGCCACACCCTCACTTGAAAGTTATTACAAGGCGCGTCAGGGCCGCTATGGCTTGGTAGAGATGCGCGAACGCTTTGGTGGCGTGCAACTTCCCGAAATCATTGTGGAGGATGTCAAGGAGTTGAAGCGCAAGAAGATGATGAAGACGCCCTTCTCGCCCCGCTTGAAGGACGAAATTGCGGGTGCCTTGGAGCGTAAGGAACAGGCGATTCTCTTCTTAAACCGCCGTGGTTACAGTCCCGTACTCGATTGCCATAAATGCGGTTGGACGCCCAAATGTTCGCAGTGTGATGTGTCGCTCACGTATCATCAGCGCGAGCAGCGCTTGGTGTGCCACTACTGCGGCAAGAGTTATGACGTGCCACGCACGTGTCCGAACTGCCACGAGGCGGATTTCCGCGATATAGGTTACGGCACGGAGAAAATTCAAGCCGCCATTGAGGCGGTATTCCCCAATGCCCGCACCGCACGTATGGACCTCGACACGACACGTTCGCGGGCGGCGTACGAACAAATCATTCGCAAGTTCCAGCAGGGCGAAACCGACATTCTTATCGGCACGCAGATGCTCACCAAGGGACTCGACTTCGACCGCGTGAGTGTGGTGGGGATTATCAATGCTGACCAACTCACGAATATGCCCGACTTCCGTGCTCACGAGCGTGCCTTCCAGATGCTTTCACAGGTGGCGGGGCGTGCCGGTAGGCGTGGCAAGCAGGGGAAGGTGGTGCTGCAGACGCGCCAGGTGGACCATCCGTTGACCAATCAGGTGGTGACCAACGACTTCTTCGGCATGTATGCCGAGCAGATGCAGGAGCGCCAGTATTTCCGTTATCCGCCCTTCTACCGCGTCATCAACATATACCTCAAACACCGTGACGACCGCACCGTTGAGGCAGCTGCTGCATACCTCGCCAGCCTTTTGCGCCCGCATTTCCCCACCGACCTCCTCGGACCGGAACGCCCCCTCGTAGCACGCGTACAACTGCAATACATTCGCAAATTCGTGCTCAAGGTAGCGCCCAACTTCCTCCCCGCCAGCGTGCGCACCACCCTCCGTGCCGCATATAATGTGATGCGCAACCACCCTGATTTCAAGGGACTCACTATTTATTATGACGTAGACCCGCTGTAATTTGAGGATTATTGCGTAAAAAATTATTGTAAATTAGGAGTGTATAAATAAAAAAATGTTAAATTCGCCAGCAGATACCTTATTCTTCTTAAAATGAGGGGGTAAAAACAAAGTGTTACCGTATCCTCGCAGAATGAATATCGCTTTTTAATGACAATAGTGAAGTCTCTATCTTTAAAAGTTGAGACTTATTAATAACCTAAATTTATATTCTTATGAAAAAGTGTTTAATGTTTGTGCCCCTTGCTTTATTGGCACTGTTAACCTCTTGTGACAACACAGCTCTTACTGCTGGTGCGGTAGAAGACGCTGTTATGATGGATGTTAGTTGGGAAAATCCACAGGTATTAAAGACATTTAATGTGGGTTATTTCGAAGTTTCAGAAGACAGAATTATAGAATTGCGCCAGCTACAGGCTGCGGGTATGATTACCCTTAAGGTTGAGAAGGCGGTGGAAGAAAAAGTTTGGAGAGGATGGTACAATTCTTCAACAGACTATATTGACCACTATTATGCAGAAGTTGCCCTTACCGAAAAAGGACAAAAGTATGTTTTTGAGGGTGAGGTTAAAAAAGGCCGCAAAGACATTATCAAGGATATGAAGGACAATGAGAAGGAAGACGTTACCCCTGATTACATGTTAAATCTTCCCGCATTGAAGGTTACAACATTACTTCCCAACCCCTCTTCTGTTGCAGCACAGGATGAAACTTTGGAAGCTTTGAATGTTAATGCCCAAGCACAGGATGTAGTAGAAGACATGGAAGAAACTGTTGTTGATTCTACAGATGCAGCACCCGAGTTGAGCGCTTATGAACGCGCTAAAGCAAAGGTTAATGCAACAACGGTTCAGGTTATTCTTGGTGAAATGGAATTTGTTAAGGCAAAGGAAATCTATTGTCCTGAAGAATGGCAGAAGTTAGGTAAGGCTTCTTGCAAGATTATCATAGCGTTTACTGGCAAAACTCCATTCGGTTATGTATATGGTGCTCCCGCTGAAGGTCATCGTGACATAGAAAGCATAGAATTGAAACGCTACGAAGACCTTGGATGGGTGGTTGAAGATTAATTTTTCTTGATAAACAAAAAATAAAAAGAAGTGTGACTCACTCTTATGAGAAGGGTCACACTTCTTTTTTTTCATTGATACTTAAAGGAGAATATCTTTCGGCGAATAATTTAAATTTTATGCCGAAGAAATAAAAACACAGGGTTTTACAAGTGAGCCAAAAATTGACTCCGTCTTTTTTACAATAGCAATTTGAAAGCGACTTGCTGAGGATTGAAAAACTAAACCTATTTTCGTGAAAACTATTAGTAACCTAAGAAAAATTATTAGTAACCTTTTTTAAAATATATTACTAAAAGTTTTTGCCCTCTAAACCCTGCTGATTTTCAACCTGCGACAAGGGGCATTTCTTTTTCGCCACCAGCCTCTTTTGTTTATACAAGAAAAACCCGCGAGTATTCCAGTAGACATGGGAATACTTGCGGGTTAAATATGTTCTTGTTTCTGTAATTTTCACATACACGCTACACCAACTGCTCGGGATAGATGAGCATCAAGCTGCGGGCGGAGAAGTAGCGCTCGATTTGGTCTTCGAGGTGGTCCATGTAGTTGTGGCGCGAGAGGGTGCCCTTGCGACCGACGATGAAGATGACCATGTCGTCGGCGCCGGTGTTGTTTGCCACGGTGAGGAAGTCGTGCCACTCGCG
>JAGBYW010000202.1 GCA_017628555.1 Bacteroidaceae bacterium
AACACCACTGCGATTGTTGTTTACAATGAAAGTGAAGAGGGCCTTATGGTCATGATTAAATTTGCGCAAAGACTGTATGACCTCTATTAGTGTTGAGCAGTTGTACTCACCTACACTTTTTACCTCCTGAATGTTGCGACTCCTTATAATAACTGTATCAGGATTTTTCTCAGCATAGCGTGCAATGGTTAGGTAAAGCCAAAAGGACAAGCGGGATACGATTTGCGCATCGTTATCGCCAAGAATTTCTGACAAACTTTTACCATGTTCAATTAGCGTTTCCCTTGAAATATCCGCTCTTCCGAAAGGACCTTGTCTGTTCACAAAGACCTTTGGCAAAATAAATACAGGTCCTCGTTGCGCGTCTGTTGAAAAATAATGATAACCCACAAATGTTGTCTTGGCCTGCTCACCGTTGGCAGACCAAGACAACAACTCTGCAGGAAGAATCTTACTCAATTCAACTGCACTATAGAAAAAGTCCTCAAATAAGATTATCATTATTAGGGAAGTGCTGCTTGAAATAATGATACAACTTCAAAGCATGCTCAACATACCATTGAAACTCCACATTGCGATTAGGATTTCCAGGTGTGTATTCCTTTGCTAGTTTCACCTGTCCCTGTTTCGGGGTAATCATCCACCTAGAGTCATAGCGCCCGCCTATAGTTGTTTTGGGCACACCAAGTTTACTTTCAATTTCCGCCCCGTGCTCATTCATGATGGAACGCATTTTATCTGCATCTTGGTTGCCATAGCATACGAGGTTCACCTCCTTATTTCTAGATAATGTAATCCAACCACCGTAGTCAACACGTACTGCAAATCCATTCTGGTGTGATTTGTAATCTTGTGGGAAAAGTGTTTTAAACTCAGCTACATTCGGATCTGAAGCATTATTGATATATGAGATTAAATCATCTGAATAAATCGTATGCTCCCATTTCTCTTTGATTGTTTCTCCTTCGGTATCCGAGTCATCAATCATGCATGCTGTATCTGCAACATTTTCTACTCCATGATGTAGCATAAATCCTTTCAAGATTTCGGTTACAGGAATCTTGTCTTCATCATAATTTGTAGGGAATAGGTCACTGAAAGTAAAATCATTGCAACTGGGCGATTCACCATCTTGGGGTACTCCTATTTGGGTTACAAAGATAGTCTTTCTTGCCTTGGGGTTATCCTTACAAATTTCACTCCACAAGAAGTACATCACCTTTGAAATAAATTGGTCACGACTAACTTCTTTGTTTTCATTTCCACGAACAAAGTAATTCCCCATCTGTTTGTCTTCTGACTTGATCTGCTCGTAAATAATCTTGTTCATCTTCTTGAGGAAATCAGGCCAAGAGTACTTATGACTTTCATCCACCACAATAATAAATTGTGACTCCTCTAACGCGTAATCAATGGGGATATACTCCCAATCCCAACGGCGTTTAAATGCGGAGTCCATCGGGAAGAGACTTTGGTCACTCGTGTTCATCGTACAGATGATTGACAAGTTTGGAGGGAGTGATAACAGAATTCTATTTTCACCACTTGCATTCCATGCTGCAATACACTTTTCACCATTGCTGTTTAAATCAGAATTATCTCTCACAGCATTATAGTAACACTCAACATCAACAATCTGCGAACGAATATAAGAGGCCAAATCCTCGTCAGCAGAAATTGAATACTCAGAGAATCCCGTATCTATACGGCGGTCGAGCAATTGGAATAAGTCTCCGAAAATCTGAGCACAATTTCCTCTATTCAATTCCTCAATCAAGAGACACACCTTACGGGGATTTACTGTATTATTCAAATATTCATTCCACGCTTCACAATACGCATGTGTAAATACTTGAGGGGTAAATTGATATACAATTTTCTTTTCGAAGACACCAGGAATTTCTTGACCGTTAGCATTTCTGACTGGGACAATTATGTTTGCAGGTTTATACGCTCCCACAAATGCGGTATAGTCTGTGTCCGGGTGGAAAGTGGTTCTATGTACAATTTGACCAAAAGTTTGTTCTTTCACCCTATAAGATTTACCTGTACCAGGAGAACCAAAGAATATTTTCTGAACAGGTTTTACCCCGACACCTGATTGTGTACTAGCAGGCACACTCTGTCCAAGAGTATGACTTGCAAGTACCGCAAAGAACATTTGAAGATTATCGTCTGTACAACCTAAATATGAAATATCTTTTTTATTCCATAAATGTATACCCGTAATATATGCTTGATAAAAAGGTTCCCAATCAATCCATCGAGACGAGAAATTAACCGTATCGTTAATTTCCTTTACTTTAGTGAGATATGCTATAAAAACTTTTTTATCACCGGCATTGTATCCCCCCACATAATAGCATTTCTTATGTGGATCTATCGATACATGAGATACTTGCAAACGCTTTCTAGCATCCCCTTCTAAGTGTCCAGAGCGCAAGTCTTGATATAGGATATTGAAACTAGTATTTGACAGACTCGTCTCTACTGCAATTAGATACATGCCATTGCCACAACTTTTAGGTTCATGACATGTCACTCCATAGCATAGTCTTGCAAGTTCTACAAAATCATTGGCCCAAAACTTATGTCGTTCCCTATCATCGGAAGTTATAATTTCGCCATTCCAAATTTGTTGCAAATTTGCCATAACCTATTTATTTTCTTGTGTATTTACGTCTCACCTCCTCGTCCCCAAACATGAATTTAGCAAAGAGTTTTACAACTTCAACATTCACGGAATTGCCAAATTGTTTGTAGGCAATATGGTCATCAGGATTCATCTTAAAGGTGTCGGGAAAACTTTGCATTCTCGCACACTCACGAGGCACGACATAGCGCTTGCGCATTGCAAGGATTGATGTTTGAACGATTGCTACGAGTGCAGGGAAATAGGTAGCTCGCTTCACGCGCAAACCTGATTGGCGGAACTGCATAATATGGTTCCACATTGATTCATCCTCACCACGATAAGTTTGCCATTCCAAGTGACGCCTTGTGTTTTGGTACATCTCAACCTTGCTCGCACGCTCCAACCAACTATCAATAAAAGTCTTGTGTTTGAGATAGTACGCATTATTCTTTCGCAAGTAATCTAATTTCCATGTTGGCCAACCAGTAGTATCTTCATTCTCTGAGGGGGCATGAAGGAACTCTCCGTAAATGGGGCATCCTGGCAAGTCACACTTCACACCTTTGATAAGGTCGTCCCACAAGTTAATGAGGTCAATTTGCTTTTGATTGATGCGATACTTTTCTACATTTTCAATTTGGTCATCTTCAAGCAAAATGCTTTGCAGGTTACACTCGGGGAGGTCTTTCTTCTTCACATCAAAGTAAAATTCAGGTATATCCCCCACATCCTTACGCACACACATGATAAACACGCGCTCACGGTTTTGCGGAAGTCCGATGAAGTGCGGACTGAATATTACGGGTGCTCTTAATACATTGTACCCTGCGCTCTGTATGGTGTTGTAAATTACTTCCCAAGTATTTCCATTGTCGTGCATGGCCAAATTCTTCACATTCTCAAGCAGCATATACTCGGGCATGTGATGCTTAGCAATGCGGATGACGTCGAAGAAGAGCGTGCCTCTTGTGGGGTCGTTAAAACCTAACTGTTTCCCTGCGTGCGAGAATGCCTGACATGGAAAACCAGCACATAATACATTGAAGGGTTCAATCTCTTCCGCCTTTACCTTTGTAATATCACCTACGGGTTTTATCCCATAGTTTTCAAAATAAGTTTGCTGACAATATTTATCAATATCACTTGCAAACACACACTCCCCTCCTAGTGAAGTCATCGCTTGGTGAAACCCACCGATACCACAGAAGAGGTCTATAAATTTAAATCCCTTGTTAATCATGTTTGTTATAAATTTCAAGAGGTCACCTCATGACGCATCTCCCACCAACGTACACCCTCTGCTTTTTCAATCACATGGATTGTGCGACCATACTCATCATATTCTTCAGGTTCTTCTGCCACTTTTAGGAAATCATCTCCATAAAGGATATGCCAGGGATCGGTCATAGAATCATACATAATACCTTCGAGTTCTCTATTAGCAACAAAGTAGAGTTTTTTGGGGTCAAACTTTTCATCTTCAAGATACAAAGTATGGGTCATCCATTTTACCTCATGGCACGCCGCCACATAGGTACCACTATCAAACGCACTACTTTCTTTATCCCAGCACTGCTGACATACTTCAAGCAATCGCTTTCTATCAACCGCCTCATCAAAATCTTCATCATCCGAGAACTGATACTCATCCGCTAAAAATTTCGCATCTGAAAAATCCGTGCTTTGATAAACAACATTCTCGTCCTCATCATAAACCGTCAGTTCATACTGCCCGCCCCATTCATCTCCAAGTCCACAATTTACGATATAATCTCCAGCATATAACAGTTCGTAAGCATCGTCCATTGAGAGGTTTTCAACATCCACCTCATTGGGGTCTACCTGCACCAATTCTATTTCATAACTACCCTTTGTGGTAAGTTCCAATCTAAATTTCTTTTTCATATTGACGTTAATTATAAAATCTGAAATAGCATACAAACACGAAATGCGTCTGTCAACAAGGTTACCCTTGCCGACAGACGCATTAGTCATATCAATAGTCTAGTATTACTACTTGCTTGCTTGCTTGCTTGCTAATAAAAATTTTCATCTGGCCAAATTATAATGTCATAAAAATAGTACTTTTTTTGAATCGCGAATGCTCCGCAAAGATAACATATTTTAAGGTAAATAGGGAGCAACTACACAAATATTTTGGCAATAATATAGGTGTTGCAGCGGACGGTATGGGGATATGTTCGTTGAGGATTTCTTTGCAAAGAGACTGTATACAAACAGTGTACCCCCATGAGCGGCAGGTTTCAACCTGGAAAAGAGTTTTGTATAAAATACGCCATGATTTGCCCTACGCATTCCGGAAATTTATACTACTTTTGTAACAGTAAAAAGAGCTAAGCAATAAGCCACCCCTTTACGGTGAACCCACTCCGCAAGGAAACTTTACGCTTGTGGTTTTACTCTTGTAATTTACCCACTAACCTAAACCTCCTATGGCACTACACATTATTGATCACCCCTTAGTGCAACACAAGTTGAGCATTATGCGCAATAAGGAAACTTCTACGCTGAAGTTTCGCGAACTACTGAAGGAAATTGCGATGTTCATGGGCTACGAAATCACCCGCGACTTCCCCTTGGAATATGAAGAAATTGAGACGCCGCTTATGAAGATGAACGCGCCCAAGATTTCGGGAAAGAAGGTGGTCATTGCCCCCATCCTCCGTGCAGGTCTCGGCATGGTAGACGGATTGCTCTCGCTCATCCCCTCGGCGCGCGTAGGTCACATTGGCATGTACCGCGATGAAGAGACGTGCCAACCCGTGTTCTACTACTATAAGATGCCCGCGGGGAAAGACCGCTTGGTGATTGTTACCGACCCCATGCTCGCAACGGGCGGTAGTGCGTGCGACGCCATCAACCGACTCAAGGCTGACGGCTATACCAACATCCGCCTCATGTGCCTTGTAGCAGCACCGAAGGGCGTAGAAGCCGTTACGCAGGCTCACCCCGACGTAGACATTTACCTTGCTGCACTCGACGAAGCGCTGAACGAACGCAACTACATCCTCCCCGGACTCGGAGATGCGGGCGACAGAATTTTCGGAACGAAATAAAGGCGGTTCAACCGACACAGAGGAAGCAAGTGACCTCAGTTAAAAACGGACGGAACTACGCTTTCGAAGTACATACAAACGGAGACATAACCCTGGGGTGCAGCGTGGCGCACTTCAGGGTATTTTATTTCATTAAACCAGCGACTGAGTGGTGCAAAATTCAATTCATATTACCCCTAAACCCATTGCGAAAAAAACTAAACTACTTTTCGTAAAAATTATTAGTAACATAATTTAAATTATTAGTAACATATTTTAAAAAAGGTTACTAATAATTTTAGGTAGGTCTAACGAGCTGATTCTCAGGAGTATTCCAATGCGAAAAATTGTTACATTTTTAGGGGCGTTTTAAGGAGCAAACCTTCTCCCCTCACCACCTACGCGAAACAATATCAGTTGGGAATTTTCCCCAGAAAGGGGTTTCTACCATTAGCCCAGGACTGAGCGACGTGAGGAGCGATACCCGGGCCAAGCAATCACTCGCGGTATCTCGCCCCTAAAAGGGGTAAAAGCAACAAGCGGATTTTGCTTTTGCTCTTTCCGGGCACCATCTTCGCGCGACATATACCCAGGGCGCCACTCCTCACGTCGCTTTGCCCTGGGCTGGTGGATTTTTGCCTTTCAGGCTTTGCACGAAAAAAGGGACACGAACTGCAAGCAATTCGTGTCCCTTATTCTATACGGAGAGCGGGTTACTCCTTTACAAATCCCTTTACGCGCTCCATCTTAAAGGCCTCCTTGTTCCAGTGGAAGGGGGCGTAATCTTTAGAGCGCTTCACCTTGTTATTGCGGTAGATGAGACCGTCAACCGACTTGGCATAGAGGATAGGTTCGTCGAAGGTGATAAACTTATTCTTCTCAATAAGAATGTTAGAGTGGAAGTACTGCTGCTGCTCGCCAAGGCGGGGAATTTCGGGATAGATGGAAATCACGGCGTTGGTGAACTGGTAGTAACTTGTGAGGGCGTTGATGAAGGTGTTTTTGCGAATCACGATGTCCTTGCAGGAGCCCGATTCATACCAACCGTTGCAGTCGCCACAAAGGAGGATGGCGGTGCCAGAGGTGTGGTCGAAGAGGTTGTTTTCACACACCGTGTGGCGCGGACTGCTAAAGAGGGCACCACGGGCGCGGTTATTGCGCACGACATTGTCGGCGAAATATACGGTGGGTGTCCACGAAAGGTTTTCAACACCATAATCTGCCACGGGCAAGTCAAGCATTTTTTCCATGGGGCGGTCGAGTACGATGACAAATTGCTTACAGCCCTTTACCTCATCTTTATCGGCAGGTCGGATTTCTCGAATTATGTAGCGTTCAGCATATTCTTCCATGGTGTAAGAAGACACGAAGCGAATGGTGTCGCCCACATCGCCCCACGCAAAACCATAAGCCTGCCCATGTTCAAAGGCAACGCGGATGGTCTGAGCGTTGATCACGTCTTTCACCTTGAGGTACACGCCATGAATATTGATGGCGTCGTCCATCATACCTTCGTAAAGTCCGTTGACCGACTTGATGTGTCCGCGACATTGTGAGAAGTGTGTTGCGTCAGCCTGCGTGGTGAAATAGCGCGGGTCTTTCTTTCCGCGGAGACACACGTTGAAGGCGTCGAGCGTAATGTCTTCGCAACGCTGAGCCACAAGGCCCATGCCTTCTGCGTAGTGTACGTTTACCTTATGGAGAGTAGTCTGCTTGTTATGGTCGAGCACAATTCCGGGACAGGGGCGGTGGTACGAACGGAAGGTAACAATCGTCCCGGGCTTTACCTTTGCTTCCTTCCACTGAGGTGCGCGGAAAGTTCCGTTACCCAAGTCTTGCACGCCGTCGGTTACGACCCAGAGGTCGCCCGTCTGATAGCAGATATGGCGGGTGTCCTTCTCAAAATTCATACCTGAATTGGGTTGCATCGCCCAATCGGAACCGTATACCTCAAAGCGGCCGTTCTGGCCGATGCGACACTTTGTACCAGGTGCCATCTTGAAGGTTGTACCCTCCTCAGGGGTGTTAGAAAGTATCTCTGCCTGCGTAATCTGAGGGTCGGAGAAGTCCACGGAGAAGTTGGTGAGCACCGTGTTTGTGCAGTTCACCACATAGAAAGGAATCATGCGTCCCGTGAACAAGAATTCGGCGCCACGACCGTCGAGCGTGAGGTTCGTCCATCCGTCAAGGTGGAAACCTATTTTACGAAGCGGGTATTGGTCGTGGTTAGAGATATAATATTCATACTCCTTGGCGTCGGCAGCACTGAAGGTGTACGTGCCTTTTCCGAAGCGGAGGGTCACTTCATCCTCGGGCGAAACCGTAGCCTTGATTTTCGTCAGCGCATCATGAAGCACGGCAGAAGAGTTTGCCTGATTGGGCAACAAACCATAGTCGGCCATATTGATAACCACCTTTTCGGCAACGGCAGAAGAGGCAAGGAGGGAAAGAGAAAGGAGTATCTTTTTCATATCGAGTGAGGGTTTAAGGAGGAGGGAGTAATGAGTAATGAGGAGTGAGTAATGAGTAGTTAGGAGTTAGGAGTGAGTAGTTGAAATTAGGGAGGAGTCCTTGCGGGCCAATATTCCGGATGGTGTTACTCACTACTAACTACTCACTCCTCACTACTAATCAGGCAACACCATGTCTAACTTCACTAATCCGCCCGTTGTGGGAGAGAGTTGCACAGAGGTCTGCATCTTTTTATTAAAGAGGTCACCTCCGAGGTGTTCAACGCGACCAAATTGTGAGAAGGGTGCTTGCAGGGTAGTCAAGACGTTATGCGCGTTATAGATTTTAATTTCAGCAGTACCGGGAAGCAGATAGCGGAGCCCCAACTGCTGAGTTTGTTGCGCCTTCTTAAGTGCCTTTTTATCCTTAGGGTCAATGGGTTTCACGGCGGGGAGTGTCTTGAGGTCGCGCACGTCAATATAGTACGGTTCACCCGCAAGGTTGTCGTTATCAACCAGACCGAGGAAGTCGGAGAAGCGGAACAAGACATCGCGCACCTCACCCTCTTTCGACGGCACGTAATTCAAGACGAAGGTATGCATTTCGCTGAAAGAAGAACCCTTAAAGAGTTTGAGCAGTGCCGCTTCCTGCTTATCGAGAGTGGCAAGCATCAAGCGGAGTTGCTCACCATCGGTAGGCATAAAGTCAGCCTGTCCCTTCACCAAGAGTGTGCGGTTTTCGCGAATGTCATAAATTTCATTCGCCGTGAGTTCCGCCATTTTGAGTTTGCTACCGGCATTCAACACATCTCGCGTTTTGTAATCAGCGGCATCCACCTGTTCTTCTTTAATCTCCAAAACCGAGGGCTCTTCAAACTCTTCGAGGTCAAGAGGTTCGGTATTGATTGCCAGCAAACGCCCGTCTGGAGCAAGACGTACGAAGGGCGCTGGCGTACGTGTATCATGGATGATGGAATAAGCAAGCGCGGTGTCTGCTACGCCGTAAGTAGAAATCGAAATTGTTTGTAATTGCCAACGCTCTTCCTGCTCCAACACCACATCATTAAGGCGCAAGAAACGCTCTGCATAATGGGCATATTCGCCAGGCTCGTAAACTGTGCGCTTTGCCGTAACGACTACTTGAAGTGCGGTCTTGGGGAGGTAATACGTAATGCCCTCAAGATTGTGAGCGGGGTCGTAGGGACGTATTTGCGTTTGCGCCGTAGCACTCAAAGCACAGAGTGCGAGCGGCAAGATAAATTTTGTTTTCATAATATCGTAAGGAGTTCGGCATGAGACTTTGGCGCTCATGACTTATTACTCATTTTTAAAATAGCCTTTGGCAAGTACTCAATAATATCTGTCGCGGTAAGTGCTTCGGGAGAAAGTTCAGCTGCAGCAAGGTCGCCCGCAAGTCCGTGTAACCAAACGCCGTAAAGGCAAGCGTGAAGCGCGTCATACCCTTGTGCAAGAAGCGATGTAAGGATTCCCGTAAGCACATCCCCACTTCCCGCCGTGGCCATTCCTGAATTACCCGTTGCGTTAAAGAAGGTCTTGCCCTCGGGGGTACAGATGGCGGTGTGTCTTCCTTTCAGAATGATATAAATGCCTAATGTTACCGCCATTTCTCGTGCTTCTGAGAGCGCCGTGAAGTGATTTACGCTGCGGTTACCCAGGCGTTTAAATTCTCCGAGGTGAGGCGTGAGTATCGCACCCTTGGGCAGGAGGTGTAGGGCGTGATGATGTGCCGCCAAGATGTTTAGGGCATCGGCATCAACTACGAGGGGAAGTCCCGCCAACTGCACTTGCTCTAACACCGCCAAGGCTGTAGACGAAGAGGTGCCGAGTCCGGGACCAATACCCATTGCTTGATAGCCCGACAAGTCATCAAGGGGTTGCGTGAAGCACGAAGCGTCGGCATCGTGTGAGAGTATTGCCTCGGGCACACTGATTTGCAAAATGTCGTTATTACGTTGGGGGGTATGCACCGTAACCTTCCCCACCCCACTCCGCAGACACGCCTTTGCCGCCAAGATTGCGGCGCCCGCCATGCCGTATTTTCCGGCAATAAGCAGGGCATGCCCGAAAGTACCCTTGTGCCCAATGGGCGAACGCGGTTTGCGCAACGGCGAAACTTGGATTTCTGAAAGCAAACTGTAAGGAGAAACTAACCGCGCTGCATAATCTTTTGACAGGCCTATATCGAGGATGCGCAACGCTCCCACATAGTTGTAATTATCGTCCAGCAACTGCGCCAACTTTGGGTATTGAAACGTCAGCGTCAAGTCGGCGCGCACGATATGTCTCTCGTCGTTCCCCTGATTGCTCTCACACATCAACCCCGAAGGCATATCAATCGCTACGACCTGAGCCGAAGCGGCATTGATGACTTCCACAACGGAGGCAAACACTCCCGTAAGCGGTTTGTTGAGTCCCGTGCCGAAAAGTCCGTCTACAACGACGGCGCCCTGAGGTATTGCGGGCGATTCAAACTCCTCACCCACTTCAAAGAGTTGTGCGTTGGGCGTCGCCAACAAGCGCTCTTTGTTTGCCTGACAGTCGGGACTTAGGTTCCCCTTGGGATTTACGAGATACGTCTGCACCTTATAATCATACCCTAATAGCAAGCGCGACACGGCAAGTGCGTCGCCGCCGTTATTCCCCGCGCCGGCAAAAACCACAAAGGGCACTTCTTTCGACCAACGTGACATTATGTCGAGCGTCACTTCACTGGCGGCGCGCTCCATAAGGTCAATCGAAGGGATGCCCTCTGACTGAATTGTAAATGCGTCTAACTCACGCATTTGCTTTGCCGAGAAAACTTTCATCATGACTTTTTCTGAGGGGATTATTACGGTGAGGTTAGAATTTCCACCAGGGCTTTTTTTCCTTCTTAAAGTTGAGCGTAGGCACCTGCTCGCCCTGCGAGGTCAGATACTGCTCGTAGTTCATGCGCTTGCTGACAAGTTCATAAACCACGCCCCAATCGAGGAGTCCGCCAACATTGCGGTCGTCAATAAAGAGGTGCGCTTTGAGTTTACGGCTGTAAGAGGGATTCGTCTCGAGCGATTCGCCAGGACCATTCTCGTCTAAATTTCGATTTACCGCAATGAAGCGCAGGCCGCGCTCTTCACACCATTTCACGGCTGCCTCAAGGTATTCCCCCTCACGGACGGTCCACAGAATTAACTTATGACCATCCTTCTGGAGCTCTTTAAGCGTAGCTACGGCAAAGGGAATTTCCTTGCCAATTTCGGGATAACGGTGTTCTACAATAGTTCCGTCAAAATCTACAGCTATAATCATCGTGTATAAGGTTGTGAGGTGAGAATCTTAACTATTTTTGGAGCAAAAAATGTGCGTTTTTCTACCCCAAATGTGTGTCAAAATTAGGCGTGAAATAGTGTTGCCAAAAACTATACCTATTTTCGTAAAAATTATTAGTAACCTAAAAAAAATTATTAGTAATGTAATTTAAAATATGTTACTAATAATTTTAGGCATATTAAACTCCCTGAAAATCAGCAGTATTCACAACACCAAAAAAGCCCGAAATGGGCGTAGGTTGCTACCGCCATCTGCGCGCACAAATTTCATGCCCGCACCCGTAAGCAGATAGATGCCCTCGGATGCACTATTTATATATAGGTGTTGGTATGTCGGGCGCAGCGCTGAGGGAGTGTCGGAGGGCAAACTTACCGTTCCGCCCGTTGAGACGAAGGTGACATGCGCGCCCTCCTCCGTTGCGCTCCGCAAGATTACGGGCACGTTGGGACGAATTACAGTTACGGGTTGAAACTCCAGGTTGCCGCCCTCCGCGCTTACTAATTCGCGCGCGTCAATCCCCTCGGGCACTTGCGCCGCAAAGGGCAGGCTGAGTGTTTCCCAGTTCCCGTCTTGCAGCGTTCGGGTGTAGGTGAGTTGTCCTGCGGTTACGGTAAAGGGGCGTGTGGGGGCGAACTCCGCACCGTCAATCAAGACGGAGGGATAAAGCAGGGAGCCGTTGCGCACCAGAAGGTTGCCGTAAGCAGGTACCTTATCGCTGTCCGTCAGGTAGGTTATCGTGTTGTCGGCAGGGGGCGTGTAGTCGGCAACTAACTTGTAGAGGTAAAGCACGTTGGTTTCCACCGTGCCGTCGTAGTAAGCGTAGTTTCCAAAGGGGTTGGGGTTGTCTGCATTACGCTGGTAAGAGGTGTGCAAATAGCGGTAGGCCTCGGTGGGGTGCTTCAGCGTGAAACCATCTCCCTGCTGTTGCAAAATCCAAGTGGTGTAAGCGTTTGTCTGAAGTTCTACCTCAGGTTTATCTCCCTTGGGCGCAAAAACAAATTTACCTTCCGCCGCCGCACGCAAGATGACTTCATCGCCCACGCGCTGCAACTGCCACACGAGTGAGGCGTCGTTACACAAGATGCGGTCTTGCTGTGGCGCGACAATGCCCTTCAACTTTTTATTAACCAACGTCGCACTCATAAGCACGTGACCATCCTGCTGACTTGTGCCGGCAATGAGATAGTAAGCACCATCCTCCACCTGCGAGGCATCATTGACGCGTTCAAAATAGTCGGGCAACCACAATAATTCTTCTTCCGCCGAGATGTTCTGTATCGAAATCATCGGCAGAAGAAGCAGTAGGAGTATGCGACGTAGGAGCGGCATCAATTAGTCTCTTTCTATCAACTTCATCAAGTACTGACCGTACTGATTTTTAATCATGGGCTTGGCCAATTCGGCAACTTTCTCCTTCGTAATCCAGCCCTGCTCATAGGCGATACCTTCAAGGCATGCCACCTTAAGACCTGTGCGCTTTTCGATTACTTCGATGAAGGTTGAAGCCTCAGAAAGACTGTCGTGCGTACCAGTATCCAACCACGCAAAGCCGCGACCGAGTGTCTGCACCATGAGTTCGCCGTCGTCAAGGAAGTGTTGGTTCACGGTAGTAATTTCCAATTCTCCACGCGCTGAGGGTTTGATGCTCTTAGCAATATCTACTACCTTGTTGGGATAGAAATAGAGTCCCACAACGGCGTAGTCCGACTTGGGTTGCAAGGGTTTCTCTTCAATGCTCTTAGCGTTGCCCTCTTCGTCAAACTCTACAACGCCATAACGCTCGGGGTCGTTCACACGATAACCGAACACCGTTGCCTTTGCTTCCTTCTCAGCAGTCTCAACTGCCGTACGGAGCATGTGGCGGAGGTTGCTGCCGTGGAAAATATTATCGCCCAATACGAGGCAGGCAGAATCGTTGCCAATAAACTCTTCACCAATGATAAATGCCTGAGCAAGTCCATCGGGCGAGGGTTGTTCGGCGTAAGAAAATTCTACTCCGTAATCCGAACCGTCGCCGAGCAAACGCTTGAAACCGGGAAGGTCTTGGGGCGTAGAGATGATTAAGATTTCACGAATCCCCGCCAACATCAAAACCGAAATGGGGTAATACACCATAGGTTTGTCGAAGATGGGAATCAACTGCTTGCTTATGCCTTTTGTAATGGGGTAAAGGCGCGTGCCACTACCACCTGCTAATACGATACCTTTCATAGTTATAAGAATCAAGTTTGTTCTAGAAGTTCTATATATTCTATAGGTTCTAGAACTTCTATACTTTCTAAAAACACGATATTTAAGAAGTCCGATTCAACTTACTCTTCCAACTTACGATAACGAATGCGCTTGGGTTCTTCAATGCCGAGGCGCTTTGCCTTGTTCACTTCGTAGTCTGAGTAAGAACCTTCGAAGAAGAATACATTGCCGTCGCCTTCAAAGGCAAGGATGTGCGTGCAAATACGGTCGAGGAACCAGCGGTCGTGACTGATGACTACGGCGCAACCAGCGAAGGCTTCAAGACCTTCTTCAAGTGCGCGGAGTGTGTTCACGTCGATGTCGTTGGTAGGTTCGTCGAGGAGGAGCACGTTACCTTCCTGCTTCAAAGCAAGAGCAAGGTGCAAACGGTTGCGTTCACCACCTGAGAGCACACCACACTTCTTTTCCTGATCCGCACCCGAGAAGTTAAAGCGGCTGAGGTAAGCGCGAGCGTTAATTTCTCTGCCGCCCATACGCATAAGTTCCGAACCGCCACTGATTACTTCGTACACCGACTTTGCGGGGTCAATATCCTTGTGTTGCTGGTCTACATACGAGAGTTTTACTGTTTCGCCCACTTCAAAGGTACCGGCATCCGCCTTTTCGAGTTCCATAATGAGGCGGAAGAGTGTCGTTTTACCTGCGCCGTTAGGACCGATCACACCAATGATACCGTTGGGAGGAAGCATGAAGTTGAGGTCGTTGAACAACTGCTTCGTGCCAAAAGCCTTGGCAACGTGTTGCGCCTCAATAACCTTGTTACCCAAGCGAGGACCGTTGGGGATAAAGATTTCGAGTTTCTGTTCCTTTTCCTTTTGGTCTTCACCAAGGAGTTTATCATAAGAGTTCAAGCGGGCCTTACCCTTTGCCTGACGTGCCTTGGGCGCCATACGCACCCATTCCAATTCGCGTTCCAAAGTCTTGCGGCGCTTGCTTGCCACCTTCTCTTCCATCTCCATACGCTTAGACTTCTGCTCCAACCATGAAGAGTAGTTGCCCTTCCAGGGAATACCTTCACCGCGGTCGAGTTCAAGAATCCAACCTGCCACATCGTCGAGGAAGTAACGGTCGTGGGTAACGGCAATTACCGTACCTTCGTACTGGTTCAAGTGTTGTTCGAGCCAGTCAATACTTTCGGCGTCCAAGTGGTTGGTAGGTTCGTCAAGAAGCAACACGTCTGGTTTCTGAAGCAAGAGACGGCAGAGTGCTACACGGCGACGTTCACCACCCGAAAGGTTCTCGGCAGTGCGGTCAGGTTCGGGGCAACGAAGGGCTGCCATGGCGCGTTCGAGGCGGCTATCCAAGTTCCACGCATCTGTAGCATCGATAATATCCTGAAGTTCTCCCTGACGAGTGAAGAGTTCGTTCATCTTGTCCTCGTCCTCATAGTATTCGGGGAGTCCGAACTTCTGGTTGATTTCTTCGTATTCCGCAAGGGCGTCAACAATGTGCTGCACACCTTCCTGCACAATTTCCTTCACTGTCTTCTTATCGTCCAACTGAGGTTCCTGGGGAAGGTAACCCACAGAGTAACCGGGAGAGAAAACCACCTCGCCCTGATAATCATTATCCAACCCAGCGATAATCTTCATGAGCGTAGATTTACCCGCACCGTTCAAACCGATGATACCAATCTTTGCGCCGTAGAAGAAGCTGAGGTAAATATCCTTAAGAATTGTCTTGTTCGTCTGCTTGATGGTCTTCGTCAAGCCCACCATTGAGAAGATAATTTTCTTATCGTCAACTGTTGCCATGTTGTTGTGTAAAATTTATAATGTCAAGAAACTTGGATGAGCGGAAATCTTTATCAGACACCTCACCTTTGCAAAGGTAATAAATAGTTGCGAGAATACAACCTTTACGCCTTGCATTCCTCTAAAAATCCACAGTTTTTTATACTCCATTTACCATTTTAACAACAATAGACGACTCAATTTGTCATTGCATAAAAAAAATAACAGAGCGACCCTCAAAAAATTTTTATTCCTTTTTGTAGAAAAAACGAAAATCTGTACTTTTGCGCCAAGAAAAATATCTCTATTTTTATCAAGAGCCTTATGAAACAAGACATGATTGTCATTCTTGACTTGGGTAGCCACGAAAACACAGTGGTAGCCCGCGCAATTCGCGCACTCGGTGTGTACAGCGAAATTTATCCCCACGACATCACTGCTGCTGAACTCAAAGCGTTGCCTAACGTGAAGGGTATCATCATCAACGGAGGTCCTAACAACGTGATTGACGGTGTTGAAATCGACGTGCTCCCCGAAATTTACGAAGCTGGTTTCCCCGTTATCGCAGCAGGTCACGCTAAAGCTACTTGCGCTGTAAGTCTTCCCCAATTCGAAAATGACGAAGAGGCGATTAAGGCTGCTATAAAGTCTTTCGTGTTTGACACTTGTAAGGCTGAAGCAAACTGGAACATGAAGAACTTCGTTGCTGACCAGGTGGAACTCATCCGCCGTCAGGTTGGTGATAAGAAGGTACTCCTCGCTCTTTCTGGTGGTGTGGATAGTTCTGTAGTTGCAGCCCTCCTTCTCAAGGCTATTGGTGAAAACCTCGTTTGCGTACACGTAAACCACGGTCTTATGCGTAAGGGCGAGTCTGAAGATGTTGTAGAAGTATTCCGCAACCAGCTCTGCGCAAACCTCGTTTATGTAGATGCTACAGAACGCTTCCTCACAAAGCTCGAAAACGTAGCAGACCCCGAACAGAAGCGTAAGATTATCGGTGGCGAATTTATCCGTGTATTCGAAGAAGAAGCACGCAAGCTCGAAGGCATCGACTTCCTCGGTCAGGGCACAATCTATCCCGACATTGTGGAAAGTGGTACGAAGACTGCGAAGTGCGTAAAGAGTCACCACAACGTAGGTGGTCTTCCTGAAGACCTCCAGTTCGAACTCGTAGAACCCATCAAGCAACTCTTCAAGGACGAAGTTCGCGCTTGCGGTCTCGAACTCGGTCTCCCCTACGAAATGGTTTACCGTCAACCCTTCCCCGGTCCCGGTCTCGGCGTACGTTGCCTCGGTGCTATCACACGTGACCGCCTCGAAGCAGTTCGTGAAAGTGACGCTATCCTCCGCGAAGAATTTGCAAAGGCAGGTCTCGACAAGAAGGTTTGGCAGTACTTCACACTCGTGCCCGACTTCAAGTCAGTAGGTGTACGCGACAACGCTCGTTCTTACGACTGGCCCGTAATCATCCGCGCCGTGAACACAATCGACGCCATGACAGCTTCTATCGAGCACATCGATTGGGCAATCCTCGACAAGATTACCAACCGCATCCTCAAGGAAGTGCCCAACGTAAACCGCGTGTGCTACGACCTTTCTCCGAAACCCAATGCTACTATTGAATGGGAGTAAAAACGAAAGTTTTTGCGACTATCGAGCAACCTTTTGAGCAATAGTCACATGGAACATGTGGAGTGCGATTGCCACAGGCAACAAAAGGTTGGTCAATGGGAATAAATAAACATATACTAATCAATCCTCGACTCACAAGGTCGGGGATTTTTTATTTGCTACAACACAAAGTTACGCCCAAAGGCAATACACCGTGATGACGCTGAAGGCGTCACCGCTCAGTAACTTAACGCTCAATGACGCTGAAGGCGTCACCGCTCGGTAACCGGTGGTTTGAGCGAAGCGAATACCCCCGGACGTATCGTGCTCGATAGTCGCACTCTGAAGGAGTGCCCCAACACAGTGCCTCTATTATGGGGCACTCCTTCAAAGTG
>JAGBYW010000203.1 GCA_017628555.1 Bacteroidaceae bacterium
AGGTGTGATTTGGGGGTTCTGAAGTCGCAAAAAAGTGGTCGTTTCAGGGTGTTTTGCGGCGGGGAGTTGGAGGGTGGATGTGTAGAAATATAAGGGTCCGGAAGACCGTGGGAGCCTTCCGGACGGGTGAGTTATAAAAATGTGATATGGTGTAGCCGGCGCATGACCGGCGGGGGAGTTAGAAGTTCCAAAGCAGCCCGAAGCTGAGGTCGGCGGTGCTCATGTTGAATCCGAAACCGCCGTCGCCAAAGTAGTTGTACTTGCCTGCGTCACGGTAGCCCAGGAATCCGGTGTGGGCGAGGAAGGAGAGTTGCGGTGTGAGGGTGACTATCACGCCGGGCTTGATGCCTGCTTCCCAACAGGTGTGGCTGTCGCCGCCATTGACTTTGTGTATTGCAACACCGCCTGTGCAGTCTGCAAATATGCCTACGGGACCCATCCATGCCGCGGTGTAGCGCACGTAAGGCATGGCTGCTACGCGGTAGACGTCTGTGCCTTTGTCATAACTATACTGGCAGTCCATCCCCATACCAAGTGCCCACTTGTCGGAGAGTTTGTAACCCACTTCTGGGGAGATGCCTGCTGTGGTCTTGTTGTTGTCTGCATCGCGCCAGGCATTAAAGCCGCCGCCTACATAAACTTGTGCGCTCATTGCCACTGTGACGAGGGCAAGAGTCATTGTGGTAAAAATCTTTTTCATAATGAGGTTTTTTTGTTAGTGAGTAAAAAACGTAAAACCGGTTTTGTATCTGTCAGACGGTGCAAATGTATGGACAAGTTTTGGGACTTTTTCTTAACGCGGCGTTAAATATTCTTATCAGATGTAAAAGGGGACACATAAAAAGTGTTTTTGGGAGAAAAGATAAAAGAGTAAGGCGCGGGGCGGAAAGGAGAAACGAGAAATTAGAGAGGAGAAAATCCATGCGGGACACTTCTGCGCCCTCTGCGTGAGAATAAAATTTCTGTGTAAGTCTGTGTTTTCTGTGTGAGACTTTACTATGCGGATGGCGGACGCACGCACCGTGCGTCCCTACAGCCCCCCAAAAATAACCTTTGCGTCCTTCTCCCCTTAGCGTCTTTGCGAGAAAAATCATCACAGCATGTTTTTTTTGACAGAAGTACATAAGAACATATTTTTATTCTCACGCAGATTACACAGATTTCACAGATTTTTTAATTGACCCACCAACTATGCGTAACTCTGCGCGCAACACCCCGCAGGCCCCCTCTTTCCCCTTTAAACTTTACTCTTTAATCTTTCCTCTTTACGTTTTACAAAAAAAAGTTGTAGATTTGCATCGTATAGAATTAAGCATCTCAAGATGATTCGCAAATTCGATTTTTTGGTAATTGGTTCTGGCGTGGCCGGAATGAGTTACGCCCTTCAGGTGGCCGCTTCGGGTAAAGGTAAAGTGGCACTCGTGTGTAAGACAACGATTGAAGAAGCCAACACTGCTAAGGCTCAGGGCGGTATTGCCGCTGTGACGAACTTGCAGGTGGATAATTTTGAAAAGCATATCCAAGACACGATGATTGCGGGCGACTTTATTAGCGACCCCGCGGCAGTGCGTCAGGTCGTCGAGAATGGTCCTGCCGCCATTGAGCGACTCGTGAATTGGGGGGTGAACTTTGACCGCAACGACAAGGGGGATTTTGACCTCCATCGCGAAGGTGGGCACTCGGAATTCCGAATCCTTCACCACGCCGACGATACGGGTTTTGAAATTCAGAGAGGTCTGATTGAGGCGGTGCGACGTCATCCCAACATTCGGGTATTTGAGCACCACTTCGCCGTAGAAATTATCACGCAACACCACCTTGGTGTGAACGTAACCCGAGCGTCGAAAGACATTGAGTGTTACGGTGCCTACGTGCTCGACCCTGACACGCAAAAGATTGACCGCTTCCTCTCCAAGGTTACGGTTTTGGCCACGGGAGGCTGTGGTGCGGTCTACACCACTACTACGAATCCCACCGTAGCTACGGGCGACGGCGTGGCAATGGCGTATCGCGCGAAGGCAACCGTGCAGGACATGGAATTTGTGCAGTTCCATCCCACGGCACTTTACTCGCCCGACGAAACACACCCCGCCTATCTCATCACCGAAGCCATGCGCGGTTACGGAGGTATACTGCGCCTGCCCAATGGTGCCGAGTTTATGCAGAAATACGACAAGCGCCTGTCCCTTGCACCCCGCGACATCGTAGCGCGTGCTATTGACAAGGAGATGAAGATACACGGGCTGACCCACGTCTGCCTTGACGTGACGCACAAAGACCCCGAAGAAACGAAGAAGCATTTCCCAAACATCTATGCGAAGTGCCTAACGATGGGCATCGATATTACGAAGCAATACATCCCTGTTGCGCCAGCGGCCCACTATATGTGTGGCGGTATTAAGGTAGACCTCAATGCCTGCTCAAGCATCCACCGCCTCTATGCTGTGGGCGAATGCTCTTGCACGGGACTTCATGGCGGCAACCGCCTGGCAAGTAATTCGCTCACCGAAGCCGTAGTGTATGCCGAAGCGGCAGCACGCCACTCACTGGCACACATTGACGAATATACCTTCAACGACCGTGTACCAAAGTGGAACGACGAGGGCACGCTGACTAACGAAGAGAAGGTGCTCATAGCTCAAGACGCCCGCGAGGTGGGGCAAATCATGGCCAACTACGTGGGAATTGTGCGCTCCGACCTCCGCCTGAAGCGCGCATGGACGCGCCTCGACCTGCTCTTTGAGGAAACAGAAGAACTCTTTAAGCGCGTGAAGGCTACGCCCGACATTTGCGAGCTTCGCAATATGATTAACGTGGGCTACCTCATTACCCGCTGGGCGCTGGAGCGCAAGGAAAGTCGCGGTCTGCATTATACGATTGACTATCCCAAGCATGCTTATGACCAAGAGTAAATCTTGGCAGTCTGCTATTGGTTGAAATAAAACTCAGGTTCTCATTTATCCGCATGGCGCTCTCCCCCTGTTTATAGGGGGAGGGGACCGCAAAGCGGTGAGGGGGTGCGTGTTCTGATAGCAATACAAATATGCATAGTAAACGCTTATTGTATTCGCACCCCCTCACCACCTGCGGTGGTCCCCTCCCCCTAT
>JAGBYW010000204.1 GCA_017628555.1 Bacteroidaceae bacterium
CCAACTGAGCTATCTCGCCATTCCGCAATCAAGTGTTGTTCCTTGTTTGCGAGTGCAAAAGTAGGAATATATTTTGAAACAGCAAAGGTTTTGTCGGAATTTTTATAAAAATATTACGTTTTAGGGTTACTTTCCGAAGCAACGCAGGTATTCGCTCTCGAAATTGGGGGTGAAGAATCCCGTATTCATACGTTGTTTGATTTCTTCGGCGGAGAAGAAGGCGCCACCCGCAAGTTCGGCAGAGGGGGTGGGGATTTCATCCGTCGTCGTCTTGAATACATAGACGAGTTCGCGGTCGCGTGCGCTCTCAAATACGTAGGTGCAGATGTGTTCGGGCTCAAAATCCGTCAAACCGATTTCTTCGTGCACCTCACGGCGGAGGGCGTCGCCCACACATTCTCCTAAATCCACGTGTCCGCCTACCGCCGTGTCCCACTTGTCGGGTTGGATGTCCTTCCACGCAGGGCGGTGTTGCAAGTAGAGTTCTCCCTTCGTGTTAAATACGTGAAGGTGCACGACAGGGTGGAGTTTGTGACTTCCGTCGTGACATTCGCGGCGCGTAGCGCTACCTATGATATTTCCTTCCTCATCTACGAGGGGGAGGAGTTCGTTTTGGTTGTCGGTCATGTTGATTTTTTGCAAAAGGAATGGTAGGAGTTGTTTCCGGATGGCGCTCTCCCCCTATAAACAGGGGGAGAGCGCCATCCGGAACTTATCTTCTCATTAGGGTATTAGTAGCGAACTATCCCCATAACTTAAGAAGCGGAAGTCGTGCTGAAGGGCGTAGTCGTAAACGCGTTTCCAGTTGTCGCCAATGAGGGCGGAGACGAGCAGGAGCAGGGTGCTTTGCGGCTGATGAAAGTTTGTGACGATGGCGCGCACAATATTATAGTTATAACCCGGGGCGATGATGATTTGCGTGGCGGTGTGGAGCACCTGCATGCCGTTTTGGTCCATGTAATCGAGAATGGCTTGCAAGGATTCTGCAGCTGAAAGTTTTTCTCCCGCCTCGGCGGCATATTCGTAGGGCATCCATTGCGGCACATGGAGGTCTTCGAGCGCGACATTGGGATTCTTGTGAATCATTACGCCGATGTAGTAGAGACTTTCCAGAGTGCGTACTGATGTGGTACCTACGGCAATGCACGAAGCGCCGTGTGCGAGGAGGCGTTCGAGGGTCTTGCGCTCTACAGCAATCCATTCGGCGTGCATGGTGTGACCTTCGATGTGCTCACTCTTTACGGGTTTGAAGGTTCCCGCACCTACGTGAAGCGTCACCTCATTGCGCTCAATGCCGTGCGCGTCTAATTCCGCGAGTACGGCAGGAGTGAAGTGGAGACCAGCAGTTGGCGCCGCCACAGACCCTTTGATTTTGGAGTACACCGTTTGGTAAGTCTTGAGGTCGCTTTCTTCGGTCGCACGATTGAGATATGGCGGGATGGGAAGTTCACCTATGGCGTCGAGCACTTCGGCAAAGGTAATCTTGTCGTTATCCCAATCAAAGGCAATCTCAAATCCTGTGCCACTTTCACCGATGCGCTCAGCGGTAAGTGTAATGTCGGTTTCGCCCACTTGGATTTGGCGCTCCAAGCGTCCCTCTTTCCACTTCTTAAGATTACCCACAAGGCACGTCCAAGTGACACGGCGCGTCTGTGCAAACGATTGCTGGTAATCAAGAGGCGTATGGGGTTCCAGACAAAAGATTTCGATGTGCGCACCCGTAGATTTCTGAAAATGGAGGCGCGCCTGAATGACCTTTGTATTGTTAAACACCATCAGCGCTCCCTCGGGAAGGTGCTCGGGAAGCGATTTGAAGGAATGTTCAGAAATATCACCTCCGCGATATACCAAAAGTTTGGAAGCGTCGCGCTCCGCCTTGGGGTACTTTGCAATGCGCTCGTCGGGGAGGTAGTAATTATAATCCTTAATCTGGATTTGCTTTGTTGTAATCATGCTATGAAAGTTTGCACGAAGGAAAAAGAAAAAGGTGTGAACCTCATTGTTTGAAGATTCACACCTTTTAAGCGGAGAGAGAGGGATTCGAACCCCCGGTACCTCTCGGTACGGCAGTTTTCAAGACTGCTGTAATCGACCACTCTACCATCTCTCCAAGAGACCTTCGTGAGTTGGTTTCTTTTAACGAGTGCAAAGGTACGCGTTTTTTTTATACCTGCAAGGGATTGAGGAATATTTTTTTTGAAAAAATAATATTTTTCTTAAATAAAGAGGAGTTTTGCGCTTGTAATGCTATGCGAGGATGGCAAAATTGGGATTTTTGCGCTACAACTTAATATCTTCTCCTGTAAATTGGAAGGGAAGGAGGGCGTCAATGGAATCAAAGGCGAGGACCTGAGACGTGCCGTAGAGCAGGATACGCATGGGCGTATTGAAGCGGCGTTGCGTTTCGAGCAATACTTGACGGCAGGCGCCACAGGGTGTGATGGGGGAGGAGAGAAACTCACCTGGAGTGTTGGAGGCAGCAATGGCGAGAATGAGCACGGCGCTTTCGGGGTAGCGGGCGTTGGCATAGAAAACGGTGCAACGCTCGGCACAGGTGCCACTGGGATAGGCGGCGTTTTCCTGGTTGCTTCCGCAAACGATTTCGCCGTTGTCTAACCATGCGGCGGCGCCTACTTGAAATTTAGAGTAGGGGGCGTATGCCGAAGCGCATACCGCTTTGGCGCTATCGATGAGTTGACGCTCAAGGGCGGGGAGTTCGTCGTAATCGTATGTCTTGTAGTGCAGACAAAGGGTTTCTTCTTTCATGGTAATGGGGTGGTTTTTAGACAGAAGAACATAAGAACAGATTTTATATGTGCTTCTTTTGGTAATGGTGGCGGCTAAAACTTTTGTGCTTATGTTCTTCTGTCGAGAACAAATGCTGAAGGTGGCGGAGACCGCAAACCAAAAAAGGTACGTCAAGACGTGTGCCTTGACATACCTTATATAATATATGTGTTATTCGTACACTTCAACCATTTTCATCTTGCGCTCAGCTCCAACTGCCTTGGCGGCGCCGTTAAAGATTTCGTCCTTGCGGTCGATGGTGAAGCGGCGGAACTTTCCAGGAATCTTGAGGAGTTTTGTCTGCGCCTTGTTGAGCGCCTCTGCGTCGGTAATCCATTTCTCTGCCGTGAAGCAAACGTCGGGGTTGGCTTCCGTAGAGGGCGTGTCGGTCAAATCATAGATATAACGTATACGGCGCATGGTGATGGTGAACTTGCCGTCTTCCGCCTGCGTTACGAGTTGGTAATAGAAACGTGTGCCGTCGGTCACGAGTGCCTTACGCTTGAAGTAAAGGAACTCTTCAACGGCGATGGCTAATGTACCCGCTTCGGGTTGGTCGTCTTGAATGCGCGTTTGCGGAAGCGCATTTTCGTTGTTCAAAATTACTTCAGTCAGGTATGTTTTAAGTCCCTCGTGAATCTCAACCTTTGTCTTGCCTGGCACATTGTATGATTTTTCAAACACGACAATGCCATTTTGCTCGGTCACAGCACCAGCGAGGTATTTACTCATGTCCTGTTGCTTCTGAGCGGCAACACCAAGGGGGAGTAACATCAAGAGGAGGAAAGCGATTTTCTTCATATCGGTATAGGGAAATTTTTTAGGTTTTGGGCAAAGATACAATAAAGAAATGAAGCGCGTACACAACTCTCGCCGAAAATTTATACCTTTGTACAGCAGTAATCACAAATTTAACATTTCATCCGATGAACGACATTCCAAATTGCCCGAAGTGTGGCAGTGAATACACTTACTTTGACGGTTCGCTTTACGTATGCCCCGACTGCGCGCATGAGTTTCATGAAGCAGAGCAGGAGGGAGGAGAAGAAGTGCTCGTGCCCCGTGATAGCAATGGCGCAGAACTCTTTGACGGCGATGCCGTGACGGTAATTAAAGACCTTAAAGTAAAGGGTTCTTCTATGGTTATCAAGCGCGGCACGAAGGTAAAGAGCATCCGCCTGACGGAGAATCCTGAAGAGGTGGATTGTAAGATAGACGGTAGCGGCATCGTACTTAAAACTTGTTTCTTGAAGAAATAATTTCGCACCGCTGACGTGTGGAAAAAAGTTTGGGAGATATTTCAAAATGCTTTAGGCATAAATTGAAATATCTCCCAATTATTTTTGCGGGGTTGTAATAAATGCACACAGGGGGTTCTGAAGCCCACAAGCGTCTGTCGGTTTTATAAAAACGTCGCTTATTTGTGGCGAAAAAATGTTACAAAAATGTGTCTTTGTAAAGCGCTGATAATCAGTGGGTATAGGAGGGTGAAAATTATTAGTAACCTTTTTTAAATTATCTTACTAATAA
>JAGBYW010000018.1 GCA_017628555.1 Bacteroidaceae bacterium
CACTTCACCGAGGTTGAAATAGAGGTCTCCCGAACAGTCCAATCCGTTTTCACGCGCCTTGATGAAGGGGTCCATCATCCAGAATTCGATGTACTCGATGTTGGCGGTTTCGAAGTCGGAATTGTCGATACGACGCATCATGCCACCCCAACGGGTGCGGGGGGCTGAGAGGTGACCGTCGCGGTCAAGGTTGGGGTCGAGGTTGTACGGTCCGCGCTCGTTGGGGTAGAATGCCAAATTGAGCACGTTGAGTGTTGCCGACTCCTTATAATTTATAGACTTGTTGGGGAAGAGTTCGGACTGATAAATCTCACGCACGTCGGGGTCGGAGAGTTGAGCGAGGTCGCCCTTGATGTGACCTGGAGTGAGCGAAGAAGAGCGACGCGTAAAGAGCGGGTCTACGTAGTACCACGCTAAGCGCGCACGGTTGTACCCCGAACGCACATCATCGAGATATTGGCTTTCGGGGAAGAATGAGGGTACGCTGGAGAGCATCCATTCTGAAGGAGTGGACACGTCAATTTCTCCCTTGGTATCTTCAAAGTCGTCGATGTAGGAGGCATTGCCCTGAGCGTCAGAATTAGCGCCAGCAATGAGTTGGGCGTATTCTCCCGTTACATTGATGGATGAGGGTGCAGAGCAACTCAAGAGTGGCAAGCGGTCGAGCATGTCGGTGAGCCACTGGCTTTCCTTCTTCCACGCGAAGTTAACACCCCAAAGGGTGTTGTTGAGGGGTTCACTACCCATGGGAACCTTAGTTGTCAAGGGTTTTTCGCCTAAGTGAAGGAAGGTACCGCCAAACTGGAAGTCGCGCGAGAAGTCGTATTGGAAGTTCACCCCAAACATCGTCTTGCGCTGCATGCCGTAGTAGGTATTGCTTTCGAGTGACACGTTGATATTGGTGCCTGCGTCGAGCAAACTCTGGTTGATGATGGTTACGACACCACCGCTGTAATCCACGGTGTAGTCCACACCTTCGGTGAGTGCCATGCCGTTGGCGGTAACGACTACTGAACCTTCGGGCACGTTATAAGCGCCGAGCGAAATTTCGCCCGACTTCGTAGCGCTGTACTTACCGGCGAGGATGAACTTATCCTTTTCGGCAATCTGCTTGGCTATGGTCTTGGTAGAGTCGTAGAGTTCTTGGAACACATACTTATCGGCAAGGGCATCGTTGCCAATGACTTGGCGCAGGTAGCTGCCGAAGGGTTCTACGACGGGGAAGAAGATACGACCCGAAGAAGGGTCAATAGTGTAGCCTTCTACGAAGTCGAAGTAGGCATTAGGATTCTTGCGGTTGTTGTTGTCCAAGCGGTCAAGACCGAGAAGTTGCAACAAGCGCTTATCCTTCAAACTGGGATCGGGGAGGTAGGCGAGGTAAACGCCCGTGGTGTCACTCAAATACTTGACATCGAGGCGGAACTTATCGCGCTTCACAGAGGTGGCACCGAGGGAATAGACGTTTTTCATCATCAAGTCCCAGTTGAGCATCTGTGGCGTGTTGGCCGTGTTCTTAAGGGTCTTGACAAAGAGCGCTTTGTTGGTCTCGCGTACGTCGGTAGCAAATTCTCCGACCTGATAGATTTGACCGTTGTAGGTGTATTCAAAGGCTACCGCCAACACTTGGTCAGGCTGGAGCGCTGTGCGCAAGGAGAGGTAACCAAGCGCTTCGTTGAGGCGGTATTCTGAAGAGGAGAGCAACTTGGCATTCTCCAACTTTTCATAGTCTTCACCGCCAACCAAACCGGCAGCATCGAGTAAGGGAGTCGTGAGTGTAACGTCACGCGCACCGAGAGCGTCGGTCGTCAACCACGCATAAAGGGTGTTTGACGTGTTGGTGGGGTTTGTAGCACCGCTACGTGTCCACAACTGTTGGTTGTAAACGTCGGCTTCAGCCATATCGGTGAAGGCAACGATGTCGCGCGTGTTGGTCGTTGCCGCAGACTTATTGGTTACCCACACTTCAATGCGGTTGATCTTCACACCGCTCATGATGTTGGGCAAGTTGCGCATGTTGTCATCATAGCGGTCGCGGAAGTAGTGGGCAAGGAAGAAGTGGCGATTCTCGTCGTAGTTGTTTACGTCAATCTCAAAGTCGGTGAGTTGCATACCGCCTTGAGAATTGACGGAGGTGGTAGACGACTTCTTTTGGGAAACTACCGTCTGGAGTTTCAACTTACCAAACTGCAAATCGGCACGCACCCCAAAGAGTGAGGTGGCGCCGCGGATGAGGGACGAATTGGTGGGGAGGCTGACGTTACCCGCTTCAATGAGTTTGATAATTTCGTCCTCCTTACCTTCGTAGCGCAACTTCAGATTCTGAGTGTCAAAGGTGAATGTAGCATCGGAGTTGTAGTTGAAGTCCATGTTCACCTTGTCGCCCACCTTACCATTGAGGTTGAGGTTGATTTTCTCGTTGAAGTCAAAGGCAAACACCTTGCGATTTTCTTCTGAGAGCGACGGGTTGTCCACATTGCGCATGTTGGCGCCAATCTTTAGTTCTGCCGAACCTTGCGTCTTGATGCGTACGCCACCAGGACCAAATATTTTCTCCAACGGACCGAGGTTAAATTGCATGTCGGTGAAGTCAAACTTCTCGCGCCCCTGTTCTTCGTAGAGTTTTTTGTTTTTGTCCTTATAAAATTTACTCAGAATACGGGCAGATTGCCAGCGTGCATATTCTTCGCCCGACATAAAGAAGGGGGCTTCCAACCACTCTTCGCCCAACTTCGTACCGTAGCGGTACGTGCCCGACGCTTCGTCGTAATGCACCTCCGTCTTCAAATTCTCAGGGTCTTTAAGGTCGGCAGCATGTGAGTCCTCCTCCATGTCCTGTACGGAAGTCTTCTTTACCGAATAGCGCGATTGGGGAATCGTGTCCTCCTCTTCTCTTACAACCGCCTCCTTCTTTGCCTGCACACCACGCACAAAAGGCGCTGCCGCAACCGACAGTGCCACGATGCAACCTAATACAACGAGTAGGCGCTTTATGTAGGTGGAAAAGTGCATCCTTTTAAATGAGAAAGGAGAAATGAAAAATGAGAAAGGGGCGGAAGGAGACGTTTTGTGGGTAGTAGGGACTGTGCCGCAAGGCAATTCCTCACTACTATCTCCTAACTCCTCACTGATTACAGCATCTTCAACGCCTGCTTAATAATTTGTTCCACGGTGAGCGAGGGCGTATCCTTGACGAGTTGGAGCACCACCTTTTGCGTGGGAGCGGGAGAGAAACCAAGCATGGTGAGCGCCGCTACGGCTTCTTTCACCACTTCGTTATCCGCCGCCTGCACCTTGCTGTCTGCCGTCTGTTGTCCGCCCACGGTCATGTCGAGCGAAATCTTGTCTTTGAGTTCAACGATAATGCGTTGCGCCGCCTTGGGGCCAATGCCCTTCACGCTCTTGAGCATATTCGCCTGCTCGTTGCTGATGATGCTGGCGAGTTCGGCGGGGGAGTATGCCGAAAGAATGGTGCGCGCCGTCTGTCCGCCTACGCCCGAGATGGAGATGAGCAGTTCGAAGATTTCGCGTTCGCGCTTGGTGGCGAAACCAAATAGTTGGTAGGCGTCTTCGCGGATAGACTCGTAGGCATAAAGTCGAGCCTCGTTCTTACCCTGAAGTGCAGAGTAGGTGTTGAGCGAAATCGCTAACTTATACCCCACACCATTTGCCTCTAAAACGGCTTCGGTGGGCGTGAGTTCGTCAATGATTCCGCGGATGTATTCAATCATTTTTTTGAAGGTTATGAGGTTATGAGGTTGTGAGGACCTTCCGGATGGCGCTCTCCCCCTGTTTATAGGGGGAGGGGACCGCATAGCGGTGAGGGGGTGCAGATTACAAGCGAGAATAAATTATTATAAATACTCCATCCTTTTATCTTTGGGGGTGGGAGGTGTGTTCTTTTTCTCCCTCTTTGCCAAAGAGAGAGTAATCTGTCCGTTGTCCTAATCTAAACGGCAAATTTACACATTTATTATAAAAGCAAAGCGAAGTCTCTGCGTTTTATTCTCCGAACCTCTCTGGTAATTTCCTGACTTTTCTATTTGGGCAATTTTAATTCAAAACAACTCCCTCCTAACAATCAGCAGATTACCTTATTCCCGCGCTCAGAAATGCCTTGAAAAGTTGAAATAATGCCCCGTGCGTCGCGTATTTTCTCCCACGCAAACGCTTGCCTTAGAATTTTCAAATCTTAGGCATCGAACCGCGCCTCCGAAGGTCGTATTTCGTAAAATTATACCGAGAATTTTTAACTTTATTTAAGAAAATTTTATCCGCATATCTCACGCCGAAAAATCTTTCAGTAACGTATTTAAAATTGTTAGTAACCTAATTCAAAAAACAATACTAATAATTTCCATAAAGTCCCATGCGCTTGTAGAAAACATGGGTTTGCAAATCGCTGGTAATCAGATATGTAAAAAGGGGGTGCTACCTGCGTGGGTAACACCTCCTTTTCTGCTATGCAAAGATAATATATTTTTCAGCGAAATCCAAATCGCGGTGTTTTGCCCCATTGAGGGCGGTGAGGCAAGAATGGCGAAAAATTGCAACAAAGTAGGGTGGGGCAAATAGATGCTAAGGGTGGGTGAGCGTAGCGGTGTTTTAATGTTTTTAACGCGTAAAGTTTGTCGGAGCAAAACGGAATGCCTAACTTTGTGGTTAGTAACACGAATGTAAAGACTTTTCGCTATGAAAACATTTAAGATTGAGGCGCTTATCCTTGCCGTGGCTCTTATAATTGCGGGCGTGTTTATCGGCAATGGTTTGAAGAAAATAGGTACGGACGACCGCATCGTTCAGGTGCGCGGTTTGGCGGAGCGTGAAGTGGCTGCCGACCACGTAATTTGGCCTGTGGTGTATAAAACTACGGGGAATAATCTTGCGGCGATTTACGAGGATGTGAATCGTGCGAATAAAGGTATCGCTACCTTCCTGATGAAGAAGGGGATTAAGGCAAGCGAAATTAGTGCCCCCACCTTGCAGATTGTGGATAAGCATGCCGAGCGCTATGCTTCTAATTTTGAGGGCGACCGCTATATGGTGACGTCCATCACTACGGTAGCCACGAACCAGGTGGAGTTGGTGCTTCAGTTGCTCACGCAGGTAAGCGAACTGCTCAAGGAGGGCATTGCCATTTCTGCGGGTGATTACGGCACCAGCGTGCAGTTTGAATTTACAAGTCTCAACGATATCAAACCCGCAATGATTGAAGAGGCTACCCGCAACGCGCGCGAGGCTGCCGAAAAGTTTGCCGCCGACTCGGAGAGCAAACTCGGCAAAATCCAAACCGCCAATCAGGGCGTCTTCTCCATTACCGACCGCGATATGTACACGCCCCATATCAAGAATGTGCGCGTAGTGACTTCGGTGGTTTATTATTTGGAGGAATAGGAGTTTTAGATAAAAGATAAAAGAGTAAAGAGAAAAGATTTTGCGGATGTTTCTGCCGTCTGGCAATCTTTTCTCTTTACTCTTTACTCTTTACTCTAAAAAATAATAACTACCTTTGCAAGAAATTTGACTAAACATTACCCCTATATGGCACAGAAACCCTCTATTCCTAAAGGTACACGCGACTTTGGCTTCGTTGAAATGGCGAAGCGCAACTATATTTTCAACACCATCCGTGAGGTGTATGCCCTCTACGGATTCCGTCAGATTGAAACTCCTGCGATGGAGAATCTCTCAACCTTGATGGGCAAGTATGGCGAAGAAGGCGATAAACTCCTCTTCAAAATTTTGAACTCTGGCGACTTTAAGAATGCCGTACCCACGGCTGATTACGATGAACGCACGGCGGCGCAACTCGCTTCGCGCTTCTGCGAAAAGGGTTTGCGTTACGACCTCACTGTGCCCTTTGCGCGCTATGTCGTTCAGCATCGTGAGGAACTCCAAATGCCCTTTAAGCGCTACCAGATTCAACCCGTGTGGCGCGCTGACCGTCCGCAGAAGGGACGCTACCGTGAGTTTTACCAGTGTGACGCTGACGTGGTAGGTTCTGACTCTCTCCTTAACGAAGTAGAGTTGATGCAGATTGTGGACGAGGTGTTCAGCCGCTTCGGCATCCGTGTGTGCATCAAGATTAACAACCGCAAACTCCTCACGGGTATTGCTGAAATCATCGGTGCGGCTGATCGCATTGTGGATATTACCGTTGCGATTGACAAGTTGGACAAAATTGGTCTTGAGAATGTGAATAAGGAACTCCTTGAGGGTGGTCTTTCTGCCGAACAGGTAGAAAAACTCCAGCCCATCATTCTCCTTGAAGGTTCGAATGAAGAAAAACTCGAGACCATGCGTCAGGTGCTTGCTGCAAGCGAAGTTGGCGTGAAGGGTGTAGAAGAAGTGGCGTTCGTGCTTGACGCTTTAAAGCAGAGCGACTTGAAGAATGCTATTGAACTCGACCTTACGCTCGCGCGTGGTTTGAACTATTACACGGGTTGCATCTTCGAAGTGAAGGCGCTCGATGTGCAAATCGGTTCGATTACGGGTGGCGGTCGCTACGACAATCTTACGGGCATCTTCGGTCTTCCCGGTCTTTCGGGTGTGGGTATCTCCTTCGGTGCAGACCGCATTTACGATGTGCTCAACCAGTTGGAACTTTACCCCGCAGAGACAGCGACTGGCGCAACCCTCCTCTTCATCAACTTTGGCGAAGCGGAAGCAAAATATTGCCTCCGTCTTGCGGCAGCAGCACGCCGTGCGGGTATTCCCACAGAGGTATATCCCGACGCCGTAAAGATGAAGAAGCAAATGAGTTACGCCAACCAGCAACAAGTGCCCTTCGTGGCGCTCGTGGGTGAAACTGAAATGGCGGAAGGTACCATTGCCCTTAAAAACATGGTGACTGGCGAACAAACGAAGTGCACCATTGAAGAGGCAATCGCTGTAATCACAAACGCATAACCCTTATCGTAAAAACAATCTCCGACTTAATATTTAACTAACTTACTTTTAGTTTTAATTAAGTCGGAGATAATTTTTTAAGCAATAATATAGGAGTTGACCCAAGATTTTTAACAGACCCCCTCCGCAACTAAAGTTGCTCGTCCCCCTAACTTATGGGGACATTTTAGTTAGTCAACCTCGCTTGAGTATCCAGTTGGGAATAACAAGCGAATGGACGTATATAAAATTCCTCCCCAAAGTTAGGGGAGGTGCCCAAAGG
>JAGBYW010000205.1 GCA_017628555.1 Bacteroidaceae bacterium
CGCGCTCGTTTCAGGTGCGAGTGTTTCACGACGTGCAGGTTCGAGTCCTGTTCTGGGCACGAACTACAAGGGAAAGAACTGCAAAACATAACTGGAGAGGTGGCGGAATTGGTAGACGCGCTACTTTGAGGGGGTAGTGTCAATTGTGACGTGGGAGTTCGAGTCTCCTCCTCTTCACTTATTTTGCGGAAATAGCTCAGTTGGTAGAGCACAACCTTGCCAAGGTTGGGGTCGCGAGTTCGAGTCTCGTTTTCCGCTCAAAGCAATGCCTCAACTTCCTAAATGCTGCTGTTCAATCCCCATCGGATTGACTTTTTGTTTTTTAAGCAGTAGGCAATGCCGCCACACATTCATACTTTTTATATGAACATTTACGCACGCTACTTTGATCAAGAAACAGTTGCGTCTTCTTTTGAGGAACTTATAACCTTCTTGACAGCAATCCCTGAAATCAGCGTTACTACCGAACTGCTCGACAACGTAAAAGCTTACGTTGATAGCCCACTTCCATACCCCAAGCGTTACAAGTTGCGCCCACGCGTTTACTTTATTTTGATTAAGACCAACGCCAAAAACATTCAGGAGTTTAAAAATAAGCGGTTCAAAAACGAAAGCACAAACTCCACCGACACCCCCGCACAAACATACAAGGAAGATCGCGTCGCACAACTAACCGAGCACACACCCGGTTGGTACAAAGTATCGCTCTGTATCAAGCGCATGGTATTTATTAAGGAAATCCAGAAATACCAATACCAAGACACTACCATTAAGGCCTATATCAACGCCGAATCTCCCTTGCAATGCTACCGTCGCCTTACCGACTACTTCAAGACCCGCAAGGACATCGACGTACGTAGTCAAATTCCGTCAGCTAAAAGCGACAGTTTCAAATTCCAATACATTGGCGAAAAAGTAAAGTTCACAGAGGCATAACTACCCTATACAGAAACGCGAACAGCCCTACACCCGCGCTTCAACCCTCGAACTTTACTGCCACACGACAGAAAACCCACAAAGCGCTTTGCCGTTCAAATTCTTTAATGTAATTTTGCACCGCAAAAAGGTTAGGTTCCGTAGCTCAGTTGGATTAGAGCAACGCCCTTCTAAGGCGTGGGTCTTGGGTTCGAGCCCCAACGGAATCACTTTTAACAATAAGCAGGAAGGAAATACACACATTTCCCTCCTGCTTTTTCTTTTATATTCTACCGCGCCCCGCACATCAATAGCATTACGTTACACCTACTGATGCAAGAAGGTTTGCCCACAAAGTTTAGTCCTCAAACATACACACACAAACCTGACCACCTCATCCCGCCAACTCTTAACGCCTTAAAATTAAGCACAAAAAAAAGGATTGAAAACTTAAGCCTTCAATCCTTTTTGAGCCTCTTGTCGGATTCGAACCAACGACCCCGAGATTACAAATCACGTGCTCTGGCCAACTGAGCTAAAGAGGCAATAGGTTTATGAGAAAAACTCTCAATTCCCTGTCGCATTCAAGTCAGAACCTTGTTCTTTCCCGTTTGCGAGTGCAAAGGTAGTACTAAATTCTGACTTGGCAAATAGTTTGAGTAATATTTTTTGAAAAATATCAAAATTTTGTATACAACCCCGTATTTTAAGGGTGTAGAAGCCTATTTTTTACAGAAACAGTTCCCACGAACTACACACCCCTACTCTTCCGCCGCCCCGGCAGGCTCACCTTGTTGCATATCTACCATATAAAGGCGAAACCCCTCCATAATGCAGCTGCGGTCTACGTCACCACGCACGCCTTCAATCTCTCCCGATGCCGTGTATTGCCACATGATGTAATCCGTGCCGTCATTTAGCGTGGGCGCATCCTCACGATAGCGCGCAATCATCCACTGGTAGCCGTGAAAATAATCTACGAGATGCTTGTTGTAGAAGTTGTGGTAGGTATAGAGCAAGGGTTTACAACCGTAGTGTTCCTCTACGGCACGCACAAACTGCTTGAGGTCGCGAATAAACTTCTCATGACTCACCCTGCCCCTCACTTCTATATCCACGATGGGCACAAGGTCTTGTTCCTCAGCAATTACGTTTTGCGTCATGTTCTTCACCTGGCGCTTCCAATTCACATTAGGGCGATAGAAATGATAACTGCCCACGCGAAGTCCCGCCTTGCGCGCCTCCTGAATGTTTCTGCGATACAAGCGGTCTACAAGCGACTCGCCCTCCGTAGCCTTCATATAGGCATAACAGATTTCGTTTGAAGCCGCCACTGCCTGCCAATCAATCACGCCCTGATAGCGACTCACATCTATGCCCTCCAAGTAGCGACGCCCCAAATAGAAATTTGAAGAAAGTCCCGGCAACGCTGGAACTCCCGTAAGCACATCACTGAACACGGGGATGATGGGCAGCGCATCTGGAATAGAGGTACGCGCCGGCAGGGGATGTTTTTCAACATCCTTATCACGCGCGTGTGCACCAGCGCTACCAGTGAGCGAAAGCACGATAACACACAATATATAATATAGAGCACTGCGGTTCATAAACATCTGCGGTAGTAGGTAAGGAAAAAGGGTGCGCCAAACGCTTGTTAGGCACACCCTTTTCTGTTTTGCAAGAATGCGCATTTAGAGAAATGTGCCACACCCTTACTTTATAATCTTCACTCGGATTAGAAGCGGAGCAACTGACCAGGACGAAGCGTGGTCTTCTTAGTGATGCGGTTGATTTTGCACAACTGTGCAACCGAAGTTCCCGTACGACTGGAAATGCGTGAGAGGCTGTCGCCCTTGCGCACCTTGTAGTAACGTTTACCAGCACTTGCCACATTGTTTTTCGTACCAGGACCCGTGAAATACGTATCTGCCTTTTGCTTGCGGAACATGTACGTGTCGCCCGTCACGTCTTGGTTGGCAAAGTCAAAGAGGAACGCGGGATTGATTGCTTCACCCATCACGCGGGTTTCAAAGTGGAGGTGAGAACCGAAAGAGCGACCCGTATTACCGCCCAAACCGATGGGCTGACCTGCCTTTACATCTTCATTGACATCACAAAGATACTTTGAGAGGTGGGCGTAGATGGTTTCAAGTCCGTTTTCGTGACGCAACACTACGTACTTACCATAACCACGACGCTCGTAGCGCACGATGCGCACCTTGCCGTCAAAGGCTGCGTATATGGTATCACCCGTTTGCACCTTTACGTCAATACCCTTGTGCATACGACGGAAGCGGGGGCGATAGCCGAAGCCACTTGTTACTTTGCGGCTTGTGGTGGGCATACTGAAACCGCGAAGGTCTATTTCGAGACTGTCGGGCACATCGGCGCGAGAGTAGCAGTGTGTAGAAGAATTGTCCCAACTCTTATACAAGTTGTCAATTTCGTCTTCCACCTCGAGCATCAAGACCATTGCAACGGAGTCTGCCGCCTGGAGTTTTCTGTCGATTGGAGCCTGCTTGGCAATCAAGTCTTGGCCGACAGCCGTTTGGACTGCGGTGAAGACAACAATTCCTGCAAGCAAGCGCTTCATTGTTGTAAGATTCATAAGCATAAGGGATTAACGGGTGCAAAGTTACGACTTTCAGAAAATTTTAACCAAAAATTTCGCATCATTTTTTTAATAAATATATATGCTGGTTTTGAGATTTTCAAAAAAATTAGCAGAAACGACGCGTTTTGCAAAGTCGAGAAGACATTTAACACTACAATTAACACCAACTCCCCTCACTCTTGAAGCGCTCCGACTGACCGCCAACTCAACCGCCCTCGGCGTCAAAATTCCCTCATTTCAATGGCGAAAAATTATTACAAAATTCAAACCTCGTAAAGCGCTGATAATCAGCACGTCTCAAGAGGCGAAAATTATTAGTAATATATTTTAAAAAAGGTTACTAATAATTTAAATTATGTTACTAATAATTTTTACTACAAGTAGTTTAGTTTTTTGCAGGTCGGATTTGGTATAAAAAAATAGGCGAAAGAGGGTGGATTTCTCTTTCGCCTATCAGCGTAAAATACGTCGCTTATTTCTGCTTGCCCTGGTTGTAACGGTCGTTCAAACCCTTTACGATGTCGGCAGTGATGTCGAGCTGAGGATTGTTGTTGAGGATTACGGCACGCGTAAGGATGAGCGTGAAGTTGTGCTCCTTATTGTAATCAACGAGGAAGCTCTGGATACTATCTTCGAGCGCCTTGTTGAAAGCCTGCTCCTTTTCTGCAAACTGCTGGGCATACTTTGCCTGAAGTTGCTCTACGTCAGCCTGTTGCTTAGCAAAGGCAGCCTGCGCGTTATTAAATTCTGTTTCGCTAACGAACTTGCCTTCCTGAAGCTTCTGCTGAATTTCAGCTGCCTTATTCTGAAGGGCGGCAGCCTTTTTACCGATGGTTGCCTGGAAACCGTTGTAGGTAGTTTCCAACTCCTGACGGCAATCGAGATAGTATTCATACTGCGCCTGAAGCGTGTCCATATCCACGTATGCCACAGTGATTGCGGGCGCTACTGCTGTAGAATCGTTGCCTGCCTGAGGAGCGGCCTGATTGTTGCTGTTGCACGCCACAAAGAGTGTGCACACTGCGAGAGAAAGAATTTTAGAAATTGCGTTCATAGTTTTATAATAGTTTTTTAGTAAACAAGTAAACGAGGCACGAGTAGACGAGAGCGTACAGAGTTGAGAGTTTAAAGTTGAGAGTTTAGAGTTTAGAGAACTGCGTACCGAGTTGAGAGTTTAAAGTTGAGAGTTTAGAGTTTAGAGAACTGCGTACAACTCCAACCCGCACGGCACTACTCACTACTAACTCCTCACTACTAACTCCTCACTTCCCCTCACGTTCTTTCACCCTATTGGGATTCTCCTTACGCATCTTGCGGTCCATAGACTGCACGCAGTGTATCCCCCTCTTATTCAGGTGGCGATTGCCATCGATGTGGGTGTGCACAAACTTCTTCCCCACCAACACTTTTATGGCAAGCAAGAGCAGCGCTGCGGCAACTATTGCGAGGATGATAAGAAATAATTGAAACATTCTTTGTATATTTGCGACTCAAATCGCCCGCAAAGGTAAAACGAATAATTCACATAACCATAATTTTTAACTATTTTAACGAACACCTATTATGAATAACAACTCGATATTGCAACCCAAGGCGGTATTCGACTGTTTCGAAGCTATCTGCCAAGTGCCCCACCCCTCCAAGCGTGAGGAGAAAATGATTGCCTTTCTCGAAAAGTTTGGTAAAGACCTCGGCCTTGAAACTGCGGTGGATAAGACGGGCAACGTCTTGATTAAGAAACCTGCTACGGCGGGCATGGAAGACCGCAAGACAGTCGTGCTTCAGAGCCACTTCGACATGGTGTGTGAGAAGAACAACGACACCGTTTTCGACTTCGACAACGACGCTATCCAAACCTACATCGACGGCGAATGGTTGAAGGCAAAGGGCACTACGCTCGGCGCTGACGACGGTATCGGTGTGGCGATGCAGATGGCCATTCTTCAGGCTACAGACATTGCTCACGGTCCGCTCGAATGCCTTTTCACACGCGACGAAGAGACGGGTCTTACGGGCGCTATGGGACTCGAACCTGGTTTTGTAACAGGCGATTACCTCATCAACCTCGACTCTGAAGACGAAGGTCAGATATTTGTAAGTTGCGCCGGAGGTGCACGCACGGAAGCTACTTTTGCTTACACTGAAGAGGCACTTCCCGCGGGGTATTTCTGCTTCAAAGTGGGCGTGAAGAATCTTACGGGTGGTCACTCGGGTGATGACATTAACAAGAACCGTGCGAATGCCAACAAACTCTTGGTGCGCTACCTCTGCAACGAAATGGAGAAGATGGACCTCCGCCTTATCGACATCCAAAGCGGTGGCCTTCACAACGCCATTCCCCGCGAGGGTTGGGCGCTCTGTGCCGTTCCCATGAAGATGAAGGAACAGGTGCGCATTGACCTCAATGTATATAGCGCAGCGTTGGAAGAGGAGTTCCCCCAAACCGAACCCGCCATGCTTTGGGAACTCTCCAGCGAACCCGCAGCAACTACTTGCATCACACCTGCCGTAGTGAAGCCCATGCTCCTCTCGCTCCACGCCCTTCACAACGGGGTTTATGCCATGAGTCAGGACATGGTGGGCCTTGTAGAAACTTCCACCAACCTCGCCAGCATCCGCAAGCAAGAAGGCAAGATTGTGGTGACAACAAGTCAGCGCAGTTCTGTAGCAAGCGGTCGCGAGAATATGTCATCTGTCGTTCGTGCGTGCCTCGAACTCGGTGGCGCACACTGCGAAACGGGCGAAGGTTACCCCGGTTGGAAGATGAACCCCAAGAGCGAAATCCTCCGTATCGCCACTGAAAGTTACCGCTCATTATATAATAAAGAACCCAAAATCCTTGCCATCCACGCCGGTCTTGAATGCGGTCTCTTCAGTGAAAAGTACCCCCAACTCGATATGATTAGCGTAGGCCCCACCCTCCGCGGTGTACACTCACCCGAAGAACGTCTCCACATCCCCTCTGTCAAGATTGTTTGGGACCACTTGCTTGATATTTTAAAGCGCGCGTAAAGACACGTGCCGCTTGAAGTTAGAAATCCGCATGGCGCTCTCCCCCTGTTCATAGGGGGAGGGGACCGCTTTTGCGGTGAGGGGGTGCAAGTTGAAGTGAGTAGTTAGGAGTGAGTAGTGATGCCTTGCGAAATATTTTTCGGCACCCCCTCACCACTACGTGGTCCCCTCCCCCTATGAACAGGGGGAGAGCGCCATGCGGATTTCTAACTTCAAGCGGCACGTGTCTTTACGCGCGCTTTAAAATATCAAGCAAGTGGTCCCAAACAATCTTGACAGA
>JAGBYW010000206.1 GCA_017628555.1 Bacteroidaceae bacterium
AAAGGCTGAACTCGAACGCCTCGGTTTCATCGACAAGAATGCGCCCCTTTCAGAGTCGGCAAACAGCGGACTCTACCCCATCAATATGCCCAAGGATTGGACTGCTGCCAACTACGGCGGTCCCAACGGCATTTGGATTCCCAAGAAGGGTGTAAAGCGCACCCTCACCCTTGCAGAACTCCCCATTTATGCCCCCTGCATCACCACGCATGAGGGTAATACTCTCGAAGTGAAGGACGGACAGATTTTCATCAACGGAACAGCCACTACGGAATACACCTTCCAGCAAGATTATTACTGGATGATGGGCGACAACCGCGATTGCTCCGCCGACTCTCGCTTCTGGGGCTTCGTACCCGAGGACCATATCGTAGGTAAACCCCTCTTCATCTGGCTTTCACTCGACCCCGACCGCGGCATCTTCAACGGAGGCATTCGTTGGAAGCGACTTTTCAAATCGGAGTTTTAAGAAGAGCAGAGAGAAGAGTAAAGATAAAAGTGTAAAGAGTAAAGATGCCTTTCGGAGTGATTTTCCAGGGAAAATACCTCCTCAAGAAACTTAACCTTCTCCCCATGAAACTACTCAAATTTCGCCTCTACATACTCCCTCTACTAATCGCCATGCTGGTATTAGTAGTTGTGCGTTACTTCTTCCTCACGCAATACGTGGCGGAAGGGAGCATTGTAGAATGGGGTGTACAGGGCGGAGACCGCATCCTGGTAGACCGCACCGCATATCAGTACGACAAGCGACCACAAGCGGGCGACCGCGTAGCCTTCCGCCATCAGCAACAACCGGAGGGTCCTGTGTGTCTCGCCACCTGTACTGCGCTTCCGGGCGACACGGTTTGGATGGACACCGAACGCCAGCGCGTATCGTCACGCCGCCGTTCGCGCACGGACAAACCACTTGTAGTTCCCGCGGCTGGGCAGGAAATTGAGATTACCCCTCACAATGCCCGTCCGCTCTTCCACCTGTTGCGAAAAGAAGGTGCATTCGTCACCCTGCGCCATAATAACGATATACTTATTGACGGACGCAAGGTAAAAACAGCCACTTTCCTCAACGACTATTACTGGTTGGAGACGCAGCAAGTGCCTTACGGACTCGTGCCTTACCGCGCTCTTGTGGGCAAACCCTTTTGCGTGACCTACAGCATACAGGATGGCACCCTACAACTCGACCGCCTCTTCCTTCGCCTGAATTAAAAGCGCCCCGCGCTCTCACCTTCTAACCCCTCAGCCCCACTCCAGTGACTCCCTTACTTACCTCTGCATACCTCGCCCCCATCCGCTACTACGCGCGCCTCTATGCTGCGCAACAAGTAGTGATTGAGACGCATGAGCATTACGTAAAGCAGACCTACCGCAACCGTTGCCTCATCGCAGGTCCCAACGGCGTGCAGGCGCTTACCGTGCCTATCGAAAAACCTGCCTTTGGCAAAGCAGCGATGCGCGACATCCGCATTTCCGACCACGGAAATTGGCGCCACCTTCACTGGAACGCACTCCAAAGTAACTATGAGCGCAGCCCCTTTTTCGACTACTACGCTGACGACCTGCGCCCGTTTTACGAAAAGCGCATTGACTTTCTCTTAGACTTCAACGAGGGGTTGCAACATACCATCCTCGACCAGCTCGACCTCACACCCGAGATACTGCATACCGAAACGTATCTCACCACCCCTGAGGCGCACATGACAGACCTACGCGAAGCCATTACGCCCAAGGTTTCGTGGACGGAAGACACAGACTTCTGCGCCGTGCCTTACTACCAAGTCTTTGCACAAAAGCACGGATTCATCGCAGATTTAAGCATCATCGACCTGCTCTTTAACATGGGACCTGAGGCACGCCTTATCCTGAAGCGGTCGTTACGGAAGTGAAAATTACACCCACATAAAACAGAAAAAGTATCTGAGACAACACCGCGCTCAGATACTTTTTTTATACCCCAAATAGAGGGCGAAAAAACTATACCTATTTTCGTAAAAATTATTAGTAAGAAAAAAAAATTATTAGTAACATATTTTAAAATACATTACTAATAATTTTAGGGGTGTTTGAGGTAGTAGCAAGAGCAAAGGTTATTACACTTATTATCAACAAATTAACTGTGTTTCTTAGAGTTTTAAAAAGTCACTGATTTAAAGTCGGTTTCCGCAAGACTTTTTTGCCCTAATTTCTATTGCGCCAAACCACCCATCCGCAAGTCAAAGATGCGCCCAGGAGTAGTGTGCCCACACCATATTTAATCCCCGCATGGGGCACAAGGCAAATGCCGAGCGCCGCAACAAGCAACAGGAATTGCAGGAGTGCGCGCAACAACGTAGCGCGCTTCATGCGGAAGCGGTAACGGTAAGCGTAGAAGATGTTGATAGCCAGCAGGTCGTAAAGGTTAGAGAGGGTCAATCCGAAGCCCGCACCAAGCAGTCCACCCAGGCGATAACCGATGATTACAGCCGTGGCAAACACCGCGTTGTAAAGCAATTCCATTACCAAGTATATGCGCGAGTCGCCTTTGGCTAAAGAAAGGTAGGCTGTAGGAGTATACACCGCTTTAAAAAACATGTAACACAGCGCCGAAAGCACCATGGGCGAAACCGCAAGAAACTCCTCCGTGTAGAGCAGGCGAATGATGAACGGAAGCCCCAAGGCAAAGGCTATGAGGAAAGGCGCCATGAGCATGACGAGGGCATCAATCTGGCGATTGACTATCGCGTTCATCTCTTCATGCTGGTCTACCACGGCGGTCAGGCGGGGGTAATAGTCGGCATCTACTGCCGCAAAAATTATTCGGGTATAGCTGACAATCAAGGTGAAACCCACGCTGTAAAATCCCACAAGCGCTTCGCCCGAAAGTTGGTTGATGTAACCACGCACCAGGAGTTCTGCCCCCGTAGTAACAGTCCCTGCCACGACAAAGGAAATGCCGAGGCGCAACATGGGAATCCCCTCCGAGCGGAAGGAGGGGTGGTGAAAATTCAAGCGGTAAGGGTAGTGGCGTGTGGTCGCCCAAAGGTAGATGCCAAGAAGCGAGAGCGCTGAAAGGCAGAGCACGGGAATGACGGCGGCAATGCCAAACGCAGCGTAGAGGGGCACGGCGAGCAAGAGGGTAAAGAGGGCGCCGAGAGCCGTGCAGAGTGCCAACTTTTTGAGTTGATGCGTGGCTTTAAGCAGGGTCATTTCTCCGGCAAAGAGGGCGGAGAAGAAGACGAGCGGAGCCAATGCGCAACATTCGCCCCACCGATTGCCATCCTTGAACAGCAACGTCGCCACCACGGGAGACGAAACTAACATGACGACACCGCCGAGCACCGCCGTTACGAGTACCCACGAGCGCAAGGTGGAAATGCTGTGACGAAGTGCCTCGCCCGAGGGATTTTCTTCGTACAACTGCGCAATGCGTCTTACCCCACTAATGCCCAGTCCCAACTGGGTCAAACTCCCGATGAATTCGGCTGTTCTGCTATAAAGGTCGGCTAGTCCAATCCCTACACTCCCGATAAAAATCACCGTCAATTTATTGCGCACAATAGAGAGGAGCAGATGAAGCACCTGCACCCCGCCCAGCAAACTTGTGCTGCGAAGAATATGTCGGAGAGAATAATTGATAGTAAGGTTGAAAGGTTTAAGGGGTGAGGTTTTTAGGTTGTAAGGTCTTAAGGGGAAGAGGTTGCAAGTGATGAAAACCTTACCACCTTAAGACCTCATAACCTCATCTGTTACACCATCGGCAGCGAATGCCCCTTCGTTTTTCTATAAAGGTCAAGCGCATAGACGTCGGTCATACCTGAGATGTAGTCGAGCACAGCCATGAGTCGGTCGTAGAGACGTGGCGCCCGCACTTGGTATTGCGTAGAGATTTGGCGCAGAAGGAGTTGGCTGTACGCCTTTTCCGGAGAAACTACAGCGTCGGTGAGTAAGTCGAGCAAGGTATAAATGATGTGATAACCTGAGAGGTCGATGTCGGTAACTGCCTTTGAATTATAAATCTTACGGTGTGCCACACGCTCACATTCCTTATACGCATTACGCAAGTGCTCGGGAAGGTGGTCGATAAGTGACCCCTGGAATGTTCCGGCTAAGATTTCCGCTTCGTGCGCTACAAAGATGTTCACGCAGGCTTGCTCCAGGGCGTTGATGACACACGAACGCAGGTAAATGATTTGGTCGTCAACGTCCGTGTCTGAGGCGTATGCTTCAAAGATATGCAGGCGCTCTTCATCTTCAAAGAAACCCATGAAGAGGTCCAATGTTTCCTGGTCGCTCAGTAATTTCAACTTATGGGCGTCTTCGATGTCCATGATTTCATAACAGATGTCGTCGGCAGCTTCTACAAGGTAAACCAGCGGGTGACGGGCATATCGCTTTTCGCCCTCAACTTCTTCGAGCACGGGTATTCCAAGCTCTTGCGCAATAGTTCCGTAGGTTTGCACCTCAGCATTAAAGAAACCAAACTTAGACTTCTTCACGCCCAACAGAGAGGAGTGTGGATACTTCACTACACTGGCGAGCGTGGCGTAAGTCATCACAAAGCCGCCCTTACGTCTGCCGCCGAATTGGTGAGTCAGCAGGCGCAGGGTGTTAGCGTTGCCGTCAAAATGGATAAAGTCTAACCATTGTGCGTGAGTCAAGCGGTCTCCGTCGGGGGCAACATAATTGTTAAAGCGTTTGCCATTTCCCTCGGCAAAGAAGCTACGGATGGCGCGCTCCCCCGAATGTCCAAACGGAGGATTTCCCATGTCGTGAGCAAGACACGCCGCCGACACGATGCCGCCTATTGAGGAAAGCGGGGAGGAAGATAGTTCGGGGTGACGCACTAAAAGTTCGGCGGCAACGTCAGAACCCAACGAGCGCCCTACACTTGCCACTTCAAGGCTGTGGGTAAGGCGGTTGTGCACGAAGATACTGCCGGGCAAGGGGAATACCTGCGTCTTATTTTGCATACGTCGGAATGCAGGCGAGAAGATCAGGCGGTCGTAATCCCTAAGAAATTCTGAGCGTCGCTCTGAAAGCGCTTTGTGGCTGTCTTCTTTGCCAAAGCGCTTGTGAGAAAGTAGTGTTTGCCAGTTCATACACGCAAAAGTAGTTAAAAGCAGAGAGTTACTCCCTACTTTCTGGGATAAAAAACGGGGGAGGACTTATTTTTTTCTTATTTTTGCGGGTAAATAGAATACTCCGCACTGGAAATCCCCTACTACTATGAATGTTAAAATTATCAATCGCTCTCACCATGCCCTTCCTGCCTACGCCACAGTGCTGAGTGCAGGCATGGACCTCCGTGCTAATCTTGACTCCCCTATCACCCTGCGCCCCTTAGAGCGCTGCTTGGTGCCCACAGGTCTTTTCATCGCCCTTCCCCAAGGGTATGAAGCGCAAGTACGTCCCCGCTCAGGGCTCGCACTCAAGAAGGGCATCACCGTGCTCAACACTCCCGGCACCATCGATGCCGACTACCGCGGCGAGATTGGGGTAATTTTAGTAAACCTCTCGGCAGAGGAGTTTGTAATCAACGACGGCGAGCGCATTGCCCAGATGGTCGTGGCACGCCATGAGACTGTAGAATGGGAAGCTGTAGAAACGCTCGACGAAACTGAGCGCGGCGCTGGCGGATTTGGTCATACGGGAAAGGCATAACCCTCGCCCTGCGTCTCTCACCCCACTTACTTAGACCCTTATGCGCTCCATTTTTTCACGCATCATTCTCCCCCTTTCAATCGTGCTCCTCACGGTTATGAGTTGTAGCACGGGCAAAAAGGCAACCCGCTCTTCTGGCGCGTTGCCCCCTCGTGTGCGCCTCACCGCGGCGGAGCAGCATCACTTCAACCTGCTTTATCACGAAGCACTCATTTGCTTGGAGCGCGAGCAGTATGATGCTCACATGGTGCTCTTAGAGCGCGCTTTGGAGATTGACTCTACTGCCTCCGAAGCCCTTTGGCCGTTGGCACGTGCCCAATATATGTTTGCCACACGCCGTGATTCTGCGCAGCGCCAGTTGGCGGTGAAAAACATGAAGCGCGCGGCGTATTACAACCCGAATGATGTAGACATTTTGGAGAATCTTGCCATCATGTTTGACTATGAGGGGCGCTATGAGGAGGCACTAAAATGTTACGAACAGATTGCGGAGCAACGCCCCACGAAGAGTGCGCAAATCCAACTGGCAGAGAGTTACCGCAACCTCAAGCGTTTTGACAAGGCGCTGGGGGTTTACAACCAGATGGAGCGACAGAGTGGGCGCACAAGGGAAGTGATTTGGGGCAAACTCTATGCCCTTCGCGACGGCAATGACTCCCTGCAACTCTTTGCCTTTCTTGACACCATCATCAACGAGCATCCGAATGCCTACGAGTATCAGATTTTCAAGGGTGAACTTTATGCCCATCAATACCACTGCCCCGACTCCGCGGTAGCTATTTACAAGGGCGTGTTGCTCCAATCTCCGCAAAACAAGCAGGCACAATATGCCCTCGTGAAGCATTACGCCGCCGTTGAAGACCGCGATAATTTCTACGCAAGCATCAAGACGTTGGTCAACAACAAGCATATCGAAGAGCATGTGCGCAAGGAAATTTTAGACAACTACATCCGCTATTGTCTCACCGAGGACAGCCTGCGCCTCAGCAGCATCCGCCAATTCCTTGACGAGATGGAGTTCGACGAAAATGCCACGGGGCAAATCTCGGCGTCTCACGTAGCCCTCCTTATCTACCTCAACGCCGACCCCGATAGCACACTCCATGCCATCAACCGCACACTGCGCCTACACCCTGAGTATTCTGAAGTGCGCCGACAGGGACTTTCTATCAGCTACTCCAACGGATATTACGACGAAGTCTTCCGCCTCTGCGAAGAAGGGCAATATTACGACCCGCAAGAGTTGCTTTACTATTACCTGCCCGCAAGTTTCTACCTACAAGACGGTAACACCGAGGCGGCACTCACTACGCTGGAGCGCGGCGAACCGCATTACATGACGCATTCCGATGACACTCTCGCCTCAGAACTTTACGCGCTCATGGGCGACACGTATCACGAGGTGGGAAAGTTAGAGCGTTGCTACGCTTGCTACGATAGTGCGCTGGTGCTCGTACCCGACAATCCGCAGGTGTTAAACAACTATGCCTACTTTCTCTCTTTAGAGAGCAGCGACTTAGAAAAGGCTCAGGTTATGGCACACCGCGCAAACGAACTCGAACCCAACTCGCCCACCTACCTTGACACCTACGCATGGGTGCTCTATCAGTCGGGGCAATACACACAGGCGAAAATTTACATCGACCAAACCCTTGCGGCTGTCACTGAAGAAGACGAGTCAAGCACTTATTACAAGCACGCCGGCGACATCTATTGGAAGATAGGCGACCGCAAAAATGCCCGCAAGTTTTGGAAGCGCGCCGAGGAGTTGGAGCGCGCCGGAAAGGAGTAATTTTTTACCCCCAAAACCAGGCCTTGGAACCCCCAAATCCATTGCAAATTTTCCTATAATACTTTTAGCAAAAATTATTAGTAATGTATTTTAAAATATGTTACTAACAATTTAAAATATGTTACTAATAATTTTCACCTTCTTAAACCTCTTATTTTCAACACGTTACAAAACTCGTTTTTTATGCGAAATATTCTCCCCTTCATCCTCCTTTCTGCCCTCCTTTTTACGGGGTGTAAAACCTCGTCGGTAGTCAGCAAAGAGTCTCCGTTGAGTTACGCCGCTTACGTGCAATCTCTTGCCACGAAAAACGTACCCTCGCAGGTCGTTTCCGCAAAGACAGAGGTAGACCTCACCCTTGGCGACAAGCAAGTGACGGTCAATGGCAGCCTGAAGATGAAGCGCGATGCGCTCATCCAACTCTCGTTCACCTTCCTCGGTTTCGAGGTGGGCCGCATGGAGTTTACGCCCACGGAAGTGTTGCTCATTGACCGCGCCAACAAGCGCTATGTGCGCGGAGCGTATGACGATGTCCGCCAGCTCAAGGAGGCTAACCTCAACTTCTCAACCCTGCAAGCCCTCTTCTGGAACGAACTCTTCGTGCCGGGAACTACAGACGTGGCGGCGCATTATGCCGACTTCAAGGTGCAACGTGAGGGCGGCGAGACGGTCTTTACGCTCAGCGAAACGCCTGTGGTGAACTACGAATTCCGCACGGAGACGGTGCTCACCCGTTTGACGCGCACCACCATCCAACCTAAAAACAGCAACGGCGGAGTGTATTGCGCCTACGACAACTTTGCGACAATCGACAACACCGCCTTTCCCCAACTCATCAGTTTCGGCATCAGCGGTCACGACAAATTGGGTATGACACTCTCACTATCGCGCATCGATTTCCAAGCCGCAGCGCCAGCGCCCACTACTCTTTCATCGCGCTACACTCCCATCGCGTCGAAAGACATTTTCGCATTGATTTCTAAATTATTAGGCAACTAATCCTCCCGCAATTCTCATTACGGAATGAAGCAAATTCTGATTCTCCTCACCTTCTTTAGTTCACTCGTCTTATCAGCGCAGATCACAACCGTAGAGATTGAAAATTTGAAGAAGGAAGAGCAGTCGCTCAAGTCACAAATAGCCAACAATGAGAAACTCCTCAAGGTGGCAAAGAATGACGTGAAGTCACAGCTCAATAACTTGATGCTCATCAACGCACAGCTTGGTGAGCAACAGCGTTATGTGCAACAGGTAGAGCGCGAAGTGAAGCGCTTGAAGAGCGACATCCGCGTGTTAGAGAAAGAGCTTGCCCGCTTGATGGCAGACCTTGCCCAGTGTAAGTCACAATATCAGCGCGCCATCCTTTACATGCACCGCAATCGCATTACGCAAGAGAAGTGGCTCTTTGTCTTCTCTGCCGAAGACTACCGCACGATGTACCGCCGCTTGCGCTACGTCACAGAGTTCTCAAAATATCAGCGCGCACAGGGACTTGCCATTCAGGAGAAGGAAGAAAAAGTGCGCCAGCAGCAGGCCGAACTCAATGGCAAGAAACTCAAGCAAGAGCAACTCTTAGCCGATGGGCGCGCTCAGCAAAAGAAGATGGAGGAGAATAGGAAAGACCGCCAGCAGGTGGTCAACAAACTCAAGAAGCGCCAGAAGCAGCTCTCCTCTACCTTAGAGCAGCAGCGCAAAAAGGCTTCTCAACTCAACGCCCGCATTGACCAACTCATCCAAAAGGAGATTGAGGAGGCCGAGCGCCGTCGTAAGGAGGCCGAACGCCTTGCAAAACAGAAGGGAGCAACGCAACAAAAGAAGGCCGACAAACTAAAGAAGGACGCCGCCGCAGACAAGAAACTTTCGTCTAACTTTGAAGCCAACAAGGGTAAATTTGCTGCCCCCATTACGGGAAGTTATATGATTTCTAACCGCTATGGTAAGTACAGCGTGGAAGGTCTGAAAAATGTAAGCTTAGACAATAAGGGCATCAACCTTACCGGTCAGCGCGGAGCTAAGGCGCGCAGTATCTTTGAGGGAGAAGTGACCGCACTCTTCAACCTCGGTGGCATGTATAATATTATTGTGTCACACGGGAAGTATCTTACGGTTTACTGCAACCTTTCTAAAGTCAGCGTTAAGCAGGGTCAGAAGGTCACGACCAATCAGATTTTGGGCACCATTGCTACGGATGACTCTGGCAATGCTACCCTGCAATTCCAAGTGCGTAAGGGAAAGACCACACTCAACCCTGAGCAGTGGATTTCAAGATAAAATTTGAGGCACCAGTAACCTACGCCCCGCTACCTCCCACCTTCCACTACCGACACTACCCATGAACCGCATCATCCACCTCCCCATCATAGCGCTGAGTATCTTGCTCGCGGCTTGCTCGCCAGTTAGTGAGCAACAAACCTGGGGACTTTCTACCGACTCCTTAAAATATTCCTCGCTACTCACTATTGCGCGCGCCGACAGTTTCACGTTGGTGACCGTAAAAGATGCCTGGAACCCCGAGCATGAGTTGCACCGCTACGTCTTAGTACCCGAGCAGTCACAACTTCCCACCCAGCGCCCCGAGGGCACCTTATTACGCACCCCCTTGCGCAGGGCGGTGATGCACAATGCCGTTCACGCCGCCCTTGTTGCCGAATTAGGATGTGCCACAGGCATTGCCGGAATCTGTGATGTAGATTATGTGCAGATGCCAGAGTTGCAACAACGCTTAGACCTCGGCGTGATAGCCGATGCTGGTTCGAGCGTGCAATCCAACGTAGAGCGCTACATCTCACTCCGCGCCGACGCCGTTTTCACTTCGCCCTTGGAGCATGCCAATTACGGCGTGTTGGAAAAGGTTGGGATTCCCATCGTAGAATGTGCCGACTATATGGAAACGAGTGCCTTAGGACGCGCCGAATGGATGCGTTTTTTCGGACTGCTCTTTGATTGCGAACCCCTCGCCGACTCTCTTTTCGCCGCGGTTGAGACGCGCTACACCGCCCTGCGCGACTCTGCGCAACAAACCCACCAACGCCCCCGCCTGATGGTGGGGTTGATTAACGGCGCTGCCTGGAACATGCCCGCAGGAGGCAGTTACTTAGGACGCCTCTATACCGACGCGGGCGCAACTTACATATTGACCGACAACACACGCACGGGCAGCGTGCCCTTAGGCATTGAAAGTGTTGTTGAACGCGCTGCCGAGGCGGATATATGGTTGATAAAACAAGCCCGCTCTCATGCGCTCACGTATAACGAACTGAGAAGGGAGCACGCCTCTTATGCTACGTTCCGCCCATGGCAGGAACGCAAGATTTTCTTTTGCAACACGCTCACTACAGACTACTACGAACGCACGCCCTTTCACCCCGACGTATTGCTCCGAGAGTTATTCTACCTGTTTCATCCCGAGCGCGCTACGGAGGGGTATGAAGCCACCTACTATACTCCCTTGTTGCCTTAAACCCCTCGAAAAAATCGCCCCATGCCACTACTCCTCATCCTCGTGTTACTCCTTGCCGTTGCCAACTTGTTTTTTGGCAGCGTAAACCTTCCCGCAACAGAGGTGATGGCGGTGTTGCTGGGAAACGAAAGCGAGACGACGGCGCGCATCATTGTTTGCGAATCGCGCATTCCTGAATTGGTGGTCGCCATCCTTGCCGGAGGTGCACTGGCAGCGGCGGGATTGGTGATGCAAACGGTCTTTTCCAATCCGCTTGCCGACCCTTCACTCCTGGGGGTAAACGCAGGGGCAAGTTTGGGCGTTGCCATCGCCATTTTATGTTTCGGTGGCGGCTTGGCTACAGAGGGACTGGCGCTTTCGGGTTACCTGCTCATCCTGCTCTGCGCCTTTCTTGGGGCGGTGGCGGTCATCGTGCTGCTCACGCTTTGCTCCGCACTGATGCGCAGTAGGTTACACCTGCTCGTAACGGGAGTCATGTTCAGCTTCATACTTTCGTCGGTCATCTCCATCCTCAATTTCTTTGCGGGGGCTGAGGGTATCCGCTCTTATGTAGTGTGGGGAATGGGCACCTTCTCTGCCGTGGGCTCAGAACGCCTGCCGCTCTTCAGCATCGCCATTTTAGGCGGATTCATCGCACTTTTCCTACTTCTCAAACCGCTCAACGCCTTCCTCTTGGGCGAGACGTATGCCGCCAACCTTGGCATACGCGTAACGCTATCGCGCACGCTGCTCTTAGGAGTTGTCGGACTGCTCACGGCGGTAGTCACGGCGTTTTGCGGACCTATAAGTTTCATCGGTCTTGCCGTTCCCCACGCCATTCGCTGGGTGTTTCACACCTCAAACCACCGCCGCCTCTTACCCTATTGCTTCTTGGGCGGCGCCATCGTAGCGCTGGCGTGCAACCTCCTTGCCCGAACCATCACCGCGGCGGGCATCCTGCCCATCAACACGCTTACGCCCCTGCTCGGTGTGCCCATCGTGTTGCTCTTAATATGGAGGGGAGCGGCGCGTCAAGAAGAAATCTAAACGGACTGAGCACACATATATATAATAGTACACAGCGGAGGAAAAAAACACCCGCAAAAACAACACTCGTAACTACTTGATAATCATTATAAGTTTTACCCTAAAAATTATTAGTAATGTATTTTAAATTATGTTACTAATAATTTTTTTTATGTTACTAATAATTTTCACTACAAT
>JAGBYW010000207.1 GCA_017628555.1 Bacteroidaceae bacterium
CCCACATTCGCCATTTACAAAATGATGTTTTCAAAGGCCTCACAACGCAATATGTTTGCACAGGATGGTCGCACGGTTTTAGATAAATCACAGGAATATTTAGAGGAAGTGCTTCAAGAAAAGTTGCCTATTAGAAAGGAGAACCAGGATAAGACGGTGACGATACTTGATAATTATGTGGAAGCGCGTCGTAATGGCGTTACGCTGATGGTGGTGTGTAATGAAAAGAAGCACCGCTATAAGGAAAAGATGGACGAGAAGGAATTGGAGTATCATCCTGGTGCTTATGTGGTAATTGATAACAGAGAGGGGGTGGCTCAGGTGGCTATTGAGCGCTCGTCATCATTTAACAACAAAACCGAGAAGGTGCGAGAACTTCTTGAAGATGCGCTTTGCAAGGCATTTGCACGATTTGAACTCAAGGTTGAACTTCGTGCAAAGATGAGAGAAGGCGACTTTTGGGATGTCGTAGAGGAACAGCAGGAGCGGTTTAAGGATAATATTCAAAGGGTGACTTTTGATTTTGCAAAACTCAAAGAAGAACATCCTGTTGATGCACCCGAAGGAGTAATCAACAAATTAACGCTGTTAAACAGTTTGAGCAAGGCGACGAATGCGGCTCGAGGTTCGCTTAACCTTATTTCTGACAAAGAAAATGTTATTCATTTGAAGCGTGCAGAAGAAGATATCGCTCAATTGGTAAGTATGTGTGCGCACAATGCTTATGACATTTCCGTACAATTCAAACGTTACGGCGTTTATCGCTTTGGAGGAAAAGTAATGGCGCTTGACACCATAAAAAGTGAAGCGCTAATTGAGTTTAGAACAGGGCAAATGATTATGGGTAAACTTCATGAAGGGGAGTTTGACTTGATACGCTATATGGAAGAGATTCGTGTAAGAACAAATAATTATATAGATGCAGAACCGATTATCAAAAAGCGAACGAGACGCCGTTCTTAAGCGCTATAAAAACGACGAGCCCTTATTCAAGTTGATGAAATTGGTGGGGCGTAAGTATGAACGCGAATTAAAGGTGTTTCGTTTCGCGGTGGAGGAGTTGTTTCTTGAGGTAATGACAATTGTGGACGATGCGAAGGAGTCGGTAAGTGAAGCACGGGAAGAATATGCTGACCTTTGGAACACCTTGCATTGTCAGTACAGGGACTTATGTGTTGGCAACGCAGATGAGGACGAATTTTCAATTGCCGTTGCTGAAGTTATGAGCATAGCGACAATTCTTTTATCAATGTGTAAAGAAAAGGGGCATACGCATTTGAGTTTACTCTTCATAAACCAAATGAATGCCTATCGTGCAAATGCGTATGAGCAGATGCTTCAAGAGGTTATGCCTGTTGTTTATGATATAGGAGAGGAGAAGTTGAAAACTCGCATTCGAGAATATATGGAGAGTGAAGAATGGATTTCCGATGATATTCAGAAAATGCTTATGGATTTGCCAGATGAACCGTTGCGTCAACTCGAACAAGAAGAACCAACTTCAACGAATGACCAACTTACCAATCGACAATTAGCTTTACTGTTTACTCATATATTAGATGTAGGGCATACATCAGATGTAGTAAACGTAAAAGCATTGTCAAAATTGATGTCATGTGTAAGTGGTAGAAGTTCTGGCAGTATAAGGCAAACACTAATGAAAATGAAAGAAATTGACTATAATGACAGTTTGGTGCATCAAGATCTTGAAAGAATAGAGGCATTAGTACGTCCGATTTCATCCAAAATAGCTGATTTTATAAAGAACAGCAAAGAATAATTCATATATCCTCATATTTTGTAGGGGGTGTGTAGTACTACAACGCGACTACACACCCCCTAATTTTGTATCCGTAATCAGTTAGCGCCGATTACGGATTTCTAATTATTAACTAAAAGTTCAAAACTATGAACAACATCTTCAAAG
>JAGBYW010000208.1 GCA_017628555.1 Bacteroidaceae bacterium
ATCGCAATTTGCATTTCGCTGAAAACTATATTATCTTTGCAGTGCAGAAAGAGAGGCATTATCCACCCGGGTAATGCCTCTTTTGTATCCACTTGATTGCCAGTGGTTTGAAAACATTAACTTTCGCCTATTAGATGGGACTTCGTAGAAACTATCAGTAACCTTTTTCGAATTAGGTTACTAACAATTTTAAAAAGGTTACTTTTAATTTTTCGCAGGTCTATTATGCGTGTTAATTTTTCTTAAATAAAGTTAAAGTTTTCGGGCATAATTTTTCAAAAATTTCGTTCCAAGGTCGCAATTTCTGGTCTGAGATTTCAGATTTTTCTACCAAGGCTCCACTTGAGTGAATATACGCGAACTACAACCCATTATTTCCACTTTTCTAACGATTTCACGGGGCGGGAAATAGGGTATCTCCGTGATAATCAAGGAAAGTTTGTTTTTTGAGATAATGTATGATTTAGCGTAAATATTGCTTCCTGGATGGCACCTCATAATTTTACAAGTTGAGCATTTGCGAAATTCAACAAAAGACAATAAAAGACAAAGTTATTTCCTTGTCATCCTCACGTTTTAACTTAATTTTGCATCGGCAACAGTCTAAGCGCTAATTTTGACAGGTTGAGGTTGCATTTTTTTTTACTAAATGCCCACAATTTTGAAAAATTGTATAAATTTGCTGACAGTTACACTATTCACATACACGCAAGTGTTTGTCTATCTCGCCAATGAACCTAGGAAATTCATTACAGAAGAGAGAAGACGAGCTCTGCTGCGCGTTCGTATATGTCATGCACATACACGACATAGCGCAGGCTGTTGCCTTTTCTCTTTTTCGCGGTTTTCCTAGGACCTATTGGCGGAGATTAAGCAATTAGTCTGCGCCTTTTTTGTATATCTACCTTGGGAAACTTAAGGGGTGTGACTGGTTGTTTAAGCGGTGGGTGAGGGCGTGTCTTTGTGTTTGGCGAAGATAGACCCCCCCTGATTGTATTACAGTGATACATACAATTAATAATTTAATGCACATTTTTTATGGCAAGTAAAGTAAGAGTTTACGGTAAAGCTCAAAACCGTACAGCTTTAGGCATCGCGCATGCTTACATGGTAATGTATCCTCAGGCAACTTTGGAAGATTTGCGTAAGGCATTCCCCAATGAATTGAATCCTGATAAGGGTACCAAGGAAATCTTCATCTACGCTGAAGAAAAGGGCACTGATGCGAATTGGGACGGCTATTTCAAGGCTGAAGAAGAGTTGCTCACAATGGGTGATGGCAAGAAGGTGTCTGTAGTAAAGATGTGGACAAAGCCCAGCTTCGACCGCTTGGTAAGTCACGCAAAGCTTTACGACATTGAAATCGCACAGTTTGAAGCTGCTGAAAAGGGCTTTGGTAAGAAGGGTGGCTTCCGCCTCGAATACTTGAATGGTTATGTTCCCCCCGTACCCGAAAAGAAAAAGTCTTTGCTCTGGTTGTGGATTCTCCTTGCAATTTTGGTTCTTGGTGCAATCGCTTTCTTTGCAACTCGTCAGCCTGAAGTTATTGAAGTAGAAAAGGTGGTTGAGAAGGAAGTTATCGTTCGTGACACAGTTTACGTACAGCAACTTGAAGAAATTGAAAAGAACTTCAACGCTTCGCAGTTTGAACAGGGTAAGGCAGAACTGAATGAAGACGCTAAGTTCGTGTTGCACGACCTTGCAAAGTTGATGGACAAGAATCCTACGCTCAAGGTAAAGATTGTAGGTCACACTTCAGCAGAAGGTGATGCTAACTTGAATCAAAAATTGTCTGAAGCTCGTGCGCAGGCTGCTGTAGACTTCCTCGTGGCACGCGGTATTGCTACCGACCGTTTGGATGCAGAAGGTAAGGGCTCAAGCGAACCTCTCGATGTAAACAATCCTGAAGTAAATCGTCGCACAGAATTTGTTGTTTTTGAATAATCCAACCCCTTAATACAAATTATATTATGGCAGTAAAGAAAACTACGGTCAAGAAGACCAAGGACGGTACTGTAGATAAGCGTACCAAGGAAGGCAAGGCTATTGCTGAGAGAATGGCTAAGGCTCGCAAGGCTAAGAACAGTTTAACTAACCGTATCAAAAGATTGTTTAAGTAATTATGAAGACTAATATCAAGAACCTCGCGACCATCTTGGCAACCACAATCTGGGCAGATGGCGAATATGATGAAGCCGAAAAGATCTCTGTAGAAGAAATTGCAGAAGCTTTTGAACTTGATGTAAATGAGTTGCTCGCAGCTGTAAATGCTGAAGTGGAAGCCATCAGTGCTTTGGACGAAGAAAAGGTAAACGAAGTGTTGCTTCAGAAGGCTGCGGAAGTAGATGAAGAAGAAGCAGAACTCGTGCTCCAAGCTGTGTTGCAAATTGCAACAGTAGACGGTGTGCTTTGCGAAGAAGAAGTTGACAATATCTTGTCAATCGCTTCTGCTTTGGGCGTAAACGAAGCACGTGCCGTATTAATGTTGGCTGACCTTGTAAAGGACGAACCCGAACTCGAAATTGTATTTTAATTAATGAATATTCAGGAGGAGAGAAGTGTTAGCTTCTCCCCTCTCTGAATCTGTTTTAAGACCTGTGTAAGTTATGAATTTAGGTATTGTCCTCAACAGAATGTATGTAGGTGATTACCTCACTTCCAATCTTGGGCATGAGGTGATAAATCTATATCAGGCTGATAATGGCGGAAATTACATATACCTCAATTCCACAGGCGACTTTGTGAAGGCGCATCAAGACAAGATTGGCTACATGCTCTTTGTCAAATATTATGGCATCGGCGAAGTAGAGGTAATCGGTCTTGCTAAAGGTTTGCATGATGTCTATCAAGCAGACCAACAATTCTCGGGCAAATATGACGGCGTCAATAAAGTGGTCTTTGCCCAACAACAAGAGTATGTGAAAAAGGAGGGTGGCATTTCCTATGGAGGAGTATCCATCTTTGACATTTTTGGTGAGGCTGGCCAGCAGAGCGTTTTTATTACTTATAAAGCCGATAAGGTCTATATCCCCAAGGCGGGTAAGCGACTGTTTATTCGTTTCTATTCAGAAAAGGCAGTAGATTATCCTGCGCACGATGCTTCGGACATTGTCGTAGCACTTGAAGGGTATCAGCAGGCAAAAGCCTCTTTGAAGCAATACATTTATGCCGAGGGTACTTATCCTGGCGATTTAACGAAGCGGAATGTAGAAGCGAAGTGCAATGATTATCGCAAGATATTTCAGGCATTTGTGGCAGACGAGGCATTGTGGGAGGAGTCAAATAATCAGGTTGATGCAGAAGACCTGAATAGTTTTGGCGAGCGCAAAGTGTCGTTGTTCGATATTTGTCAGATACAGAATGACGAGAACAAGTTCTCGAACGCACTTGCCTATTTCATGATGCAGTATCCCCACTTGTGGCGCAATTTCTTCCTCCGCCACGGTGTAGACATCGGAACTGCTTTCAGCATCGCTCGTGAGGAAGCATCTAAAATTGAAGATTCAAACTATAACCATAAGAAATACCCCAGCGGTGGTCGCATAGACCTTATGCTACGCACCGACGAGGCGATTGTGGTGATAGAAAACAAGATAAAGTCCGACATCAATAGCATAGCAGAAGACTGCGAGGGCAAACAGTTGCGCCGCTATTACAACTATGCAGTGTGGTTGTCGGAGAACAAGAAGAGCAGTGATTACAAGAAGTCCAAACACTTCTTTATACTCACACCCAAATACAATCAGCCCTCGATTGACGATGAAGAGATGAAGCATCTTTATTCCGTCATCACCTATGCTGATGTATACGATTACTTAACCGAACACTTTAGAGATATTCAGGGCGACAGCAATTTCGTCGCATTCTACGACGCGATGTATCGCCACACATTAGACCATGTGAATGACTACCTCTATTATGAAATGCAGGAGAAGTTCTTTAGAAGAATTAAGGAATTAAGGAAAGCACCTAACTATATCTAAATACCTATGAGATGGCGTAGTTGGATAAGAAAAAGATTCAAGAGTATACTATAGAAAGAACCAAATAAACAAACAGATACCATGGCTAAATACGAAATAAAAGACGGCGTAGGGATTATTCCTGAAGGTACGGCAC
>JAGBYW010000019.1 GCA_017628555.1 Bacteroidaceae bacterium
TAACTCCTCACTAACTCCGCACCCCCTCACCACTACGTGGTCCCCTCCCCCTATAAACAGGGGGAGAGCGCCGTCCGGTTGGGAAGTCCTACCCTTTAGGGGAGGATTTAGGAGGGGCAGTTCTTCCTTTCTCCTTTCTTCTTTCCCCCCATGCTTTCCCCCTTATACAACACCTCAAACCTCATCGAAGCAGGTTGCGACGAAGCCGGGCGTGGCTGCTTGGCGGGTAGTGTTTATGCCGCTGCAGTCATTTTGCCCCCTGATTATCAAAACGATTTGCTGAACGATTCCAAGCAGCTTTCGGCAAAGAAGCGTTATGCCTTGCGTGAGCAAATTGAACGAGATGCTCTGGCGTGGGCGGTGGGCATTGTTACCGCCGAAGAGATTGACCAAATCAACATTCTCAACGCCTCCATCCTGGCGATGCACCGCGCTCTTGATGCGCTGAAGGTGCGTCCCGAGTATGTGATTGTGGACGGCAACCGTTTTAAGAAGTATCAGGACTTACCCCATACCACGATAGTCAAAGGCGATGGCAAATACCTCTCCATTGCGGCCGCAAGCATCTTGGCCAAGACCTATCGTGATGATTATATGGCGGAGCAACACACGCTTTATCCCCACTACGGTTGGGATAAGAATGCGGGTTACCCCACGAAGCAACACCGCGAGGGCATCCGCTTGCACGGGCTTACTCCAATTCACCGTAAGACCTTTAACCAGTTGGGCGAAGGGCAGCAAACCCTCTTCGACGATCCTAACTTTGGGATGAAATAGAGCATGATTAGTAAGGAAAAAGGTAATAGTCAAAGTTTTAATACTCCTCCCTTTCTACAGAGCGACTCCCCTACCTTAAGGGAACAGAATGTTTTTACGCATATAACGGTTCATACCCCCTCCCCGCTGCGCGGTACTCCCCCTATCTTAAGGGGAGAGTGCCATTCGGATTGCAATCAACGTTGTATGTCTGCCCAATAGTCTATGGGGTGTTCGGTTGGGTTCTTTAGCGAAATTCTCAAACCCCTCTCTCCCCTTAAGATAGGGGGAGTACCGCCTTGGCGGGGAGGGGGTATGCTATTAACATACAATAAATCTGCATGTCCCCTTAAAGCTTTGGTGATGATCCATGTATGATTCAATGATAAAACATACAATTCTGCTCCTCGTTAATTAACCACTATGACCATACTTACTTTTACCCTTATCATTCTTATAGGTGCCTACGCCGCAGGCCTGCTGGGTTCACTCACTGGACTCGGCGGTGGGGTAGTCATCATCCCCTTGCTTACCCTTGTGCTCGGCATAGACTTTCACTACGCCGTAGGGGCAGCACTTGTGGCTTCCATTGCCACCAGTTCGGGGTCGGGTAGTGCTTATGTGAAAGAAGGCATTACGAACATCCGACTGGGGATGTTCCTCGAAATCGCCACGGTAATTGGCGCCGTCATCGGTGCTTTCGTGGCGTATTACCTTAATAATAATGTGATCGCCGTAATTTTTGGGTGTACGCTCATGCTCACGGGCATTATGCAGATGGTGAAGAAGCAAGACCATGAGGGCGTGAAGGGTTCTGAAGCCGCACGTCGCCTGAAACTCTTTGGTACAGCGCCACAGAAGGACGGCACGAAGCGCTATTACGAACTGCGCAACGTGGGCGGTGGTTTCGGCGTGATGACCATAGCCGGAGCGCTCTCGGGAATCCTCGGCATCGGTAGCGGTGTGTTGAAGGTAATTGCCATGGACAACCTCATGAAAGTCCCCTTCAAGGTAAGTACCACCACCTCTAATTTCATGATGGGCGTAACGGCATGTGCTTCTGCCGTAGTGTATCTGCAGCGCGGAAACATAGACCCTGGCATTGCGTGCCCTGTAATGATAGGTGTTCTGCTCGGAGCACTCACGGGCGCACGCCTCTTAAAGCGCCTTGACGTCCGCCTCCTCCGCAAAATCTTCAGCGTCGCCGTATTGATGGTGGCGGTAAACATGATTTGGCAAGGCATCAACGGCCAGTTTTAGTTGATTCTAACACTCCGAATGGCGCTCTCCCCCTGTTTATAGGGGGAGGGGACCAGTTCTGCTGGTGAGGGGGTGCAAGAATACACCCCGCACGGCATACTCCTAACTTCTCACTATTAACAGCACCCCCTCACCGCCAAGGCGGTCACCACCCCCTTCGGTTCCCCCGTTATCGGGGGACGGAAATCCCTATAAACAGGGGGAGAGCGCCATCCGGATTTTATAACTTCCAACCCTATGCAAATCCTCATCAGCCGCACCCTACGCCTCGGCGTAACTATTGCCAGCATTTTGGCGGGCATAGGCGGCATCTTTTATTTCATACAGCACGGCACCGAACTCCTTGACACAGAAAAATATCAGTCGTTCGCTTATGCCGACACGCAAGATCCAGCCACCACCACCTTCACGGGAATCCTCCAAGGGGTATGGTCGGGAAATTCCGAGAGTATCATCCAACTCGGCGTTATCGCTCTGCTGCTCACACCCATCATGCGTGTGGTGCTGTCGCTCTTCGATTTTGTGAAACAGCGCGATTGGTTGTACGTAGGCATTACCGCTTTCGTATTGGCGGTAATTATTCTCAACTCAATAGCGGAATAGGGTAGGGGAATGCTACTTAGATACTGCAAAACGTAATGCTTTTGTAAGAAATTACAGAATTTTCTACATTTTTTTTGCTCAACCCCTTGTAGGTTTCGCAGAAATATATACCTTTGCACTCGCTAAGACGGAGAGGTGGCGGAATTGGTAGACGCGCTACTTTGAGGGGGTAGTGTCAATTGTGACGTGGGAGTTCGAGTCTCCTCCTCTTCACTCAGCACAAGGAAAACTTACTGAAAGGAAGATTTCCACATTGCGGAAATAGCTCAGTTGGTAGAGCACAACCTTGCCAAGGTTGGGGTCGCGAGTTCGAGTCTCGTTTTCCGCTCACCCAAAAGCAGAGCAAACCGCGGTTTAGCTCTGCTTTTTCCATTCCTACGGAGCTCGAATGGTGGAATGGTAGACACGAGGGACTTAAAATCCCTTGGGCAGAAACGCCTGTGCGGGTTCGAGTCCCGCTTCGAGCACTGACGAAAACTCTTGTAGGTGAATAACTTACGAGAGTTTTTTGTATTTTAATACCATAGTGCTTTTGTCCACCCTGCCCATTGTTTTGCACCTCTTGTGTAAACCAATCTGTAAACCACCTTGGGCGTAACCCTATACATGCAAAAAGGATGCCACTTCATAGTGACATCCTTTATTTTTTCTTGCGCTTCAGGATGGGCTTGAACCAACGACCCCCTGATTAACAGTCAGGTGCTCTAACCAACTGAGCTACTGAAGCAA
>JAGBYW010000020.1 GCA_017628555.1 Bacteroidaceae bacterium
AAGGCGGAATATAAGTTTGATGCCGAAAGCTGCGGTATCCTTTCTGCCATCCACGAACAGAGTGCCGACATCAACCGCGGTGTGGAACGTGAAGACCCCATGAATCAGGGTGCGGGCGACCAGGGTATGATGTTTGGTTATGCCAATAAGGAAACAGATACGTTCATGCCCCTCCCCTTGGCGTTGGCGCACGAAATCTTGATTGTGCTTGCCGAAATTCGCCGTGAGGGCAAGGTGATGACTTATTTGCGTCCCGACTCTAAGAGTCAGGTGACTATTGAATACGACGACAACGACCGCGCGATGCGCATTGATACAATCGTTGTTTCTACGCAGCACGACGACTTTATCACTGCCGAAGAAGCGGGCAGTCAGGAAAAGGCGGACGAGATGATGCTTCGCAAGATTAAGGACGACGTGATTACCATCCTCATGCCCCGCTTGATTAAGGAGCGTGTGAAGACTCCTGAAATTCAGGAACTCTTCAAGAACTCAACCATCAAGTATCACGTGAACCCCACGGGTAAGTTCGTGATTGGTGGTCCTCACGGCGATACTGGTCTTACAGGTCGTAAGATTATCGTGGATACTTACGGCGGTAAGGGTGCTCACGGTGGTGGTGCCTTCTCGGGTAAGGACCCTTCAAAGGTGGACCGCTCGGCAGCATACGCCGCACGTCACATTGCCAAGAACATGGTGTCTGCAGGTGTGGCAGACGAAATGCTCGTGCAGTTGAGCTATGCTATCGGTGTGGCAGAACCTATTTCGGTATATGTCAATACGTATGGCAAGAGCCATGTGAACATGACCGACGGCGAAATTGCCAAGAAGGTGCAGGAACTCTTTGACCTCCGTCCCAAGGCGATTGAAGAACGCTTGAAACTCCGCCAGCCCATCTACGAAGAAACAGCTTCTTACGGCCACGTAGGTCGCGAACCCCGTAAGGTGACAAAGACCTTCGGCGGTAAGTTTAGCGAACCCAAGGAAATTGAAGTAGAACTCTTCACTTGGGAGAAGTTGGACTATGTGGATGCTATTAAGGAAGCGTTTGGACTTTAATGCAATGACAATTACCGTATATGCCGCTTCAAGCGGTCAAGTACCGGCAGCTTATATTGAGGCTGCCGGTATTTTAGGAAAGATCATGGCTGAGCGCGGTCATGCTTTAATCAACGGTGCGGGTCGCACGGGATTGATGGGTGCTACTACCGAGGGCGTGTTGGCGCACGGTGGTAGGGCGATCGGTGTGATTCCCCAGTTTATGATTGAGCAGGGGTGGCAGCACAACGAAATGACGGAACTCATTGTCACTCCCGACATGCACAGTCGTAAGGAAACGATGGCGCAGCGCTCGGATGCTTGCATCGCCTTGCCCGGTGGGGTAGGGACGCTGGAAGAGTTGTTGGAAGTGATTACGTGGAAGCAACTCGGGCTGTACCTCAAACCTATCGTTATCCTTAACATCAATGGTTACTACGACGCCCTGCTCCAGCAATTAGCACGCGCTACCGAAGAACTCTTCATGCGCCAAGAGCATACACAAATCTGGAGCGTTGCCACAACCCCCGAAGAAGCCGTAATGCTTTGCGAAACCACTCCGCTTTGGAGCAAGGAGGTGAGGAAGTATGCGGCGATGTGAGGGGGGGAATCTTAGGTCTAACAGGATTGAAAGCCTAACAGGTCTAATAGGATTTCAAGCCACAACAGGCAATAACAAGCCCTAACAGGCCTTAACAATCTGTGGGCGATAAATTCAATCGAGTCACCACCGCGCCAGCCTATTACTCACTCCTCACTACTAACTACTCTCATGCCCTACCTCCTTCGCAACGACGATTTGATAGTTGCCGCCTTCCTATTGAGTTTTGTGCTCATCGTGTGGGCGGTCTCTCGTTCGTGGGCTTACTTGGAAGAGTGGTGGACGGGTTTCTTCAATGAGGAAGGGAAGCGGAAAATATTTACCAAGCACTTGGATGTACAGCTGAATGGCGTTGTGCCGATTGTTGTGAGTGTGAGTGCGCTAATGGGAATCCTCGTTACGGGATATATACAGCGGTGTGCGCCCGAGGTGATGGTAGCTTACACTCCGGAGTGGACGTTTGCCGGAAGTGTGTGCGGGGTGCTTGTGCTCATCGTGCTCAAACTGCTGTTGTACACCCTTGTCAACTATACCTTTTTCCGCGGTGAGCAGGCGGGAGAATGGGCGAAGTCTTATTTGGTAACCCTGCTACTTGAAGGGTGCTTATTGCTACCTCTTGTTGTTGCAACAGTGTTTCTCGACCTCCCAATCCCCCTGCAAGAATGGGGCGTGCTCTCAATACTTGCAATTGTAGAATTGGTGCGACTTATTAAACTGAAAGTCATATTTTTCCGCGGGGCGCTCGGCTATGTCCATATTTTTTTGTACTTTTGCACACTGAATTTAGCAACTACCATAGTTGCGTGGCAACTACTGACACATATTAAACTACTACTTGACATTGTAAAGTGATGATTAAGAAGATTTTAATTTCTCAACCGCATCCTGCAACAGAGAAATCTCCTTACTTCGACATAGCAAAGAAGCACAATGTGGAATTCGTGTTTCACCCCTTCATTCGTGTTGAGGGACTTGCACCCAGAGAATTCCGTGCGCAGAGGGTTAATGTATTGGATCACACTGCCATCGTATTTACTTCGCGCCATGCCATTGACCATTTCTTTATGCTCTGTAAGGAGATGCGCGTAGCGATTCCTGACGACATGAAGTACTTCGCTGTGTCAGAGGCTATTTCGCTTTACATTCAGAAGTACGTGCAGTATCGCAAGCGCAAGGTGTTCTTCCCCACAACGGGTAAGTTCGCTGATTTGCTCCCCTTGATGGTGAAGCATAAGACGGAGAACTACCTCGTGCCCCTCTCTGACGTGCACAACGATGAGTTGAAGAATCAGATGGATCAGCATAACTTGAAGCACACGGAATGTGTGATGTACCGCACTGTTGCTAACGACTATCCCGCCGACCAGCCCTTCGACTTCGACATGGTTGTGCTTTTCACCCCCGCAGGTGTGCAGTCGTTGATTAAGAATGTGCCCGATGTGAAGGACCGTGGCATCCGCCTCGTTTCTTACGGCAAGGCTACAGAATTGGCTATCGAAGAAGCCGGACTTCCCCTCGAACTCGCCGCTCCCACACCCCAGGCACCCTCAATTACAGGTAGCCTCGACCTCTATCTTACCAAGGAAAATGGCGAAGGGTAACGGGTGAAGCCCCTTACAAGCAACTGCTCGTCAGTAAAGACACACTATTTACTTATTTTGTGGAAATATGGAAACCACGGGCTCCGCTCGGTGTGGAACGGTTCCCATATTTCCACAATTTTGTTTCCCTGCTTATGTACACGCAGCGTTTCCCCAAAGCGGAGCACTTGTGCTTGCGCAACGACATAGATTCTCTTTTTGCCGCAGGCTCAAAAGCGCTTACGGCTTACCCCTTGCGCTTGGTCTATCGTGAGGTGAAGCATCGTGAGGGTCCGCAGGCGAAGGTATTGCTGAGCGTGCCCAAACGCAAGTTGCGCCATGCCGTAGATCGCAACCGTGCGAAGCGCCAGTTGCGTGAGGCCTATCGCTTGAATAAGACCACGCTCATAGAGGCGCTTCAACCCAAGCAGGGGCTGCACCTCGCCTTCATGTGGCTGTCTGACAAACCCGTAGAATCCGCCTTTGTGGCAAAGAAAGTGGTGACCCTTCTCCACCGTGCAGCGGAGCAACTCCGTCAAGAACCCTCCACCTCGCCCTCCGAATAAGTCTATGCTTACCCGCTTGCTCATCCTCCCCATCCGCTTCTATCAGAAGTATATTTCTCCCCTCACTCCCCCCGCGTGTCGCTATACGCCCACGTGTTCGCAATACGCGGTTGAGGCCCTGCAAAAGCACGGTCCCATTAAAGGGCTGTGGCTTGCCATTCGCCGCATCTTGCGCTGTCATCCCTGGGGCGGACATGGGTATGACCCCGTGCCGTAGCGGGGAGCGCGCTGTAAGAAATGCGGTGTAAAAATGTCACAATTTTTCGCGCGCGAAACCTTTTGAAAATCAGTAGGTTAGACTACCCTAAAATTATTAGTAACATATTTTAAAAAAGGTTACTAATAATTTAAATTATGTTACTAATAATTTTTACTACAAGTGATTTAGTTTTTACGCCCTCTAATTTTGCGGTGTAAATACCAGGTTGTGTAGCTTCTGACTCCATCATTTTATGAACTTCCACACCCACGACCTTCACGCCCCCATGCCGGCCATTATCAACATGCCGCTTGAGTGGTTGCGCAACCCTGCGGAGGCTTCGCTTCGTGCTGAGGCTACGTATTCCGTGGGGATTCATCCCTGGTGGATGGCAGAAACTGCGTGGGAAGATTTAAAGGAAGGACTATATTTTTGGGCAACGCATCCGCAGGTAGTACGCATCGGCGAATGCGGCTTAGACCGCCTGAAGGGCGCTTCGCTTGTCGTGCAGGAAGAGGCGTTTCTCGCGCACGTCTCGCTTTCAGAGCAGCTCCAGAAACCCTTGACCATCCATTGCGTAAAGGCCTACGACCGCCTTCTTGCCCTGCGCAAACAGCTGCGCCCCACACAGCTCTGGGCAATTCACGGATTTAGGGGCAAACCCGAGTTGGCGCAGCAACTCTTAGCGGCAGGATTTGACCTCTCCTTTGGCGCGAGCTATAATGAAGACGCCTTTCATCTCTGCCCTCCCACTCGCAGGTATCGCGAAACCGATTGAGGGCGCCGTTCACTCCACAGCGATACCATCGCTGTGCTCCTCTCCTCGAATAAACTTGCCCAATGCCTCTAATAATAGAGCAGAAATAACTAACTTTGCAGTTACAATTTAGAAACAATAATACGCACAATATGAATTTTGTAGAAGAACTCAAATGGCGCGGCATGCTTCACCAGATGATGCCGGGCACACAGGAACTTTTTGAAAAGGGTGAAACCGTTACGGCTTATGTAGGTATCGACCCCACAGCTGATTCGCTTCACATCGGTCACCTTTGTGGCGTGATGATGCTTCGCCACCTTCAGCAGGCGGGTCACAAACCCCTCGCTCTCGTAGGCGGTGCAACAGGTATGATTGGCGACCCCTCGGGTAAGAGCGCTGAGCGTAATTTGCTTACGGAAGAAGTGCTCCGTCACAATGTGGCGTGCATTAAGGAACAGCTCGGTCGCTTCCTCGACTTTGAAAGCGATGCTCCCAACGCTGCCGAACTCGTGAATAACTACGACTGGATGAAGAACTTTACCTTCCTCGATTTTGCTCGTGAAATCGGTAAGCGCATCACAGTCAATTACATGATGGCGAAAGACTCTGTGAAGCGTCGTCTTAACGGTGAAGCCAGCGATGGTCTTTCGTTTACAGAATTTACTTACCAGTTGCTCCAGGGTTACGACTTCCTCCACCTCTACCGCGAAAAGAATTGTAAACTCCAAATGGGCGGTTCTGACCAGTGGGGTAACATCACTACGGGCACGGAACTCATTCGCCGCACCCTCGGAGGTGAAGCCGAAGCATTCGCACTTACCTGCCCCCTCATCACTAAGGCTGACGGTAAGAAGTTTGGTAAGACTGAGCAGGGCAATGTATGGCTCGACCGCAACCGCACAACGCCTTACGCCTTCTACCAGTTCTGGCTCAACGTAGGCGATGAAGAAGCAAAGCGCTACATCAAGATTTTCACATCGCTCACACAGGAAGAAATCAATGCCCTCATCGAAGAGCACGACCAAGACCCCGGTCGTCGTGTGCTCCAGCGTCGCTTGGGCGAAGAAGTAACGCTTCTCGTTCACGGTAAGGAAGACCTTGAAATGGCAATCGAAGCTTCAAACATCCTTTTCGGAAAGGCGACTAAGGAAAGCCTCTTGAAGTTGGATGAAGCAACGCTCCTCGCGGTGTTTGACGGCGTGCCCCGCTTCGAAGTTTCTCGCGATCAAGTGGTAGGTGCTAAGGCGGTAGACCTTCTTGCAGAAACTACGAAGTGCTTCCCCTCAAAGGGCGAAATGCGTAAGCTCACTCAGGGCGGCGGTGTAAGTTTGAACAAGGAAAAGCTCGCTGCCTTCGACCAGGAAATCACTGAGAACGACCTCATTGATGGCAAGTATCTCATTGCTCAGCAGGGCAAGAAGAAGTATTTCTTGATCATCGCGAAGTAATAAAACACTTATAATTCCTTTAGCGGAATCACTAACAAATCAGCGGGAGCACCATAAGGTGCTCCCGCTGATTTGTTAGTGAGGTATGTTCTATATAATCTATAACTTCTATAAAATCTATACTATATAGAAACTCTATGCCTTACTCATCAACTCGCGCGCACGGTCGAGTGCCACGTTGATGTTGGGACAAATGTGGTCCTTACCAATGAGGCGGTAGAATCCAGCGCGTTCAAGCGTTTGCTGAACAGCGGGTGTAACGCCTGAAAGTACGATGTCCGTGCCTTCGCGTTGCGACATGTCGCAGAGGTTCTGAAGGTTGTGGATACCTGTAGAGTCGATGAAGGGCACACGGCGCATGCGGATGATGCGGACGCGAGGATTATTGTCCATCGAAGCCATCATTTCCTCAAACTTATTGGCGATACCGAAATAGTAAGGACCGTTGATTTCGTAAACTTCTACGCCTTCGGGAATCTGGAGGTGTTCTTCGAGGAGCATATCGCTTTCGTCGTTGGCGTCAATCTCGTCGGTGATGACCTTAATCTGTGTGCTTTCTGTCATACGCTTCATGAAGAGGAGGCAGGCAATGATGAGCCCTACTTCAATCGCTACGGTGAGGTCGAAGATTACCGTGAGCAAGAACGTAATGATGAGCACGCTGACATCACTCTTGGGGTTGCTCAAGAGTTCGCGGAACGTGCGCCAGCCACTCATATTATAAGAGACTACTACGAGCACACCTGCCAAGCAAGACATGGGGATGTAACTTGCCAAGGGCATGAGCACGATGAAAATCACGAGGAGCACAAGGGCGTGGATGATACCAGCAATACAAGTGCGACCACCGTTGTTGATATTGGTCATCGTACGGGCAATAGCACCCGTTGCGGGGATACCACCGAAGAAGGGCGTAACGATGTTGGCAATACCCTGACCTACGAGTTCCTGGTTAGAATCGTGGTGATGTCCTGTCACACCGTCGGCAACTGTAGCTGAGAGCAAGGATTCAATCGCACCGAGTACGGCAATCGTAATCGCCGTGGGGATGAGTGTGTTGATCATGTCCCAAGTTACACCGCCCTGGAAGATACTGAGTGCAGTGATTTCGGGAAGTGCTGCCTTGATTTCGCCGAAGCGGTCGCCGATAGTCTCAATCTTAGTAAATCCAAATGAGTTAAGGAAATACACGACAACTGTTGCAAGGATAATTGCTACAAGTGAACCGGGAATTTTCTTTGAGAAGCGGGGTGTAAGGGCAATGATGATGATGCTCAAAATACCCACGATGGTGGTAGCGAAGTCGAGCGTCAAGAAGTTCTTACCGTAAGCAATCCACTTCTCCACAAACTCTGCAGGAACAGTATCCATCTGAAGGGCGAAAAGGTCTTTCACTTGTGTGGTAAAGATAGTTACTGCAATACCACTGGTGAAACCCACAACGATTGGGTAAGGGATGAACTTAATAATCGTTCCGAGGCGGAATACTCCGAGGAGCACGAGGAAAATACCTGCCATAATTGTGGCGAGCATCAAACCAGTAAGACCAAACTGTGCTACAACACCGTAGATGATTACGATGAAGGCACCCGTGGGACCACCAATTTGCACGCGGCTACCACCAAGAGCGGAGATAATAAAACCAGCAACGATGGCAGTAATGATACCTGCTACGGGGCCAATCGTGTGGTTGGCGTCGCCACCAGGACTTGCCGCAATGGCAAAGGCAATGGCGAGGGGAAGAGCAACAATACCTACGATAAGACCTGCCATCGTGTCGGCAGCAAGTTTGCTTTTGTTGTAGTTACGCAAGTCGCGCACAATGCGCGGGTTAAATTGAAAGCGTTCCATTTTAATATGTTAGCAGAAAATTATAGGGACTATAGAAACCGTAGTAAACTACAGCAGCTATAAATCCCTACGATTAAATTATAATTAGTTCTTCATTACCTTACGTGTAATGTTCGCCTTAGTTGTTGCTACGTTGATGAGATATACACCTGCGGGGAGCGATGTGAGAGAAACAACAGTTTCGTCCCCACGCTTGGGTTGCTCAATCACTTGCTGCGTTACGAGACGACCGTTGAGGTCGGTCACGCGAATACTTGCTTCGCTTTCGTTGTTGTTGAAAAGAATGCGCCAAGTATTGTTGCCCTTCTGGAATGACACAGGCGACTCAGAGTTTTGCATATCGTTGATGCCGTCAGTAGCGGCCAACTTCAACGCACGCTTCAAACCTTCGTAAGCATTGATTTTTCCGTAACCCCAGTCATTCTTACCACCATTAGCAGTGTATTCATCATTGATGGCAGTCTCCTGAATGATCGTCATAATCTGCTCGTGCGTCAAATTAGGATTTGCCTGATACCAAAGTGCGATGACGCCCGTAACAAAAGGCGCAGCCATTGAAGTTCCTAACTTCGCACCATAATAATACTGCTTAGGATTGCTGCCTAACTTCACTGACGCACAAACATCATCCCCCTTTGAACTAAAACCTGAAGAGTAGCTGTTTACTGCAGAAATAATCACTGCACCGGGAGCTGTAATCGTGGGGTGAATAACATTTTCTGTGAGCGAAGGACCACGACCGCTGAATTTACTAATTACTCCAGCTTGCTTGTAATCGTTATATCCTAACTTAGAACCACCAGCAAGGGGTTGCCAGTTGTAACGTCCTGAATTGTATGAACCAACTGTGATTGACTTTTCGGCAGATGCGCCAGAGTCAGAAATAGTATATTCAGAATCACCCGCAAGGAACTGCTCCTTCTTAGCGCCACCGACAGGACTAACAGAGGCAGGCACATAAAATTCTCCCAAAGCTGTGTTATTCCAAATGTGAACCGAAGCACCCTTCTTACCTGTAATCTTCACGCCAAAGCAAATATCGTCAGCCTTTACCTCTTGCTTAAGAGTTGCATGCATACAAATTATAGTGAAGTTCTGCTTCTGACTATAACTGTCAATGCCCGACTGGAATGATGTAGAAGTTTGAGTGCGATCTGCAGCGTATGTCGTAACTCTCTTTGTGCTTGTTCTGAAGTAGCAAGGTTCTACGGTAATATTCTCTTTGCCATCGCCCGTTTGTTCCCAGATGCTGAGGTAACTATAACCCTGAGTAGTTGAAGGGTCAATAATTGCGTAGCGCACTTCATTGTCGGCAGTAAATGTATGAGATGTGTGAATCTTATCATTACCATCATTACCTGCTGCACACACAAATACACCGCTGTTGTCTACGACAAGATTGTTGAGTGTGCGGTTGTAAAGACTCAAACCGTCATGACTGCCCATCTGACTACCGAAACTCATGTTGATAACGTAGGGTTTGCCTGCCGCCTTAGCCACCTTCTTGATATGCGCAACGTCTTCAAGCACTTCAGAGTCCGAAAGCGTTGAAGGAATCATGATGATGTCAGCCTCAGGTGCCACACCATAATAATCATTACCAGCAATCTTTGAACCCACCGCAATACCCGCTACGTGAGTAGCATGACCACCAGAATCATCTGCCTGTCCGCTATCGGGAACGTCTGTTGTAGGCTGACCATCTCGGGGATAATCTTCGCGGTTCCAAAAAGAAATCACACGCGAGTTCTTATTCGCGTCCATGAATGCTGCATGGCGGAACTGGAAACCTTGGTCGATAACACCCACAATGACTCCCTTACCCGTAAAAGGTGTTTCAAAATCGTTGAGCGCATTTGTATGAATGTCGTCTACACCTGCAATCTTACGTGCTTCATCAACCGTAGACTGCATCATTACGGGACCGTTAATCTGGCGTACAGATTCGAGGGCGGCCAACTGTTCTACAAAGCTAATAGGCACAATCGCTGTTACGACATTGTCTGTAATTTGTGTGGTCTTGTAACCTGCGTTTTGGAGGAAGGTCATGACCTCTGTTGCATCTGTAACTTCGATGGTTACAGAAGTCACACCGCTACCCGCACCACGTGTTGCAGGAAGAAGCGTAGGTTGTGTGCCGCGCATCATGCGTTCGAGGGTGAAGTCCCACTTAGGCTGCGCTGTTGTTTGTGCCATTGTGATAGCAGAAAATACTGCTGCACCGGCAAGAAGGAGTATCTTTTTCATTTTGAAATGGATTGACGCCAAGCGCGTTGCTGTGTGAAAGGGTCTTGACATCGTTATGTGTTAATTTTCAGCGTGCAAAATTACGAATTTTCTATGAAAGGATTAAAATTTTAGTGTAGAAAAGTGAATGCTTTGGGTGCTGCAAAAAAATAAGTCCAAGCAATTGTCATCTTGCTTGGACAGAATTAAAACTATAGCCGAGGTGGCGCGTAGGGAAACACGGCGCGCACAGGTTGGGTGGGTTACAATTTTACCACCTTGATGTAATCTTTTAATTTGATGGGACCTCTGCCAAAACCTGCCTGTGAGTCGTTGATGAGCAAGAGGGTTTGCGTGCCGTCGTTGAGGCGGATGCCGAGGCACATGCCTTCGTAGTTTGCCAAGTTGTATTGTACGGGTGTGAGGCGCGTTTTGAAATTTGCCACCAATGTCTTTATCATAAAATGATTGGGGTCGAGGCGGTCAAATTTCGTATAACTATCAATCTGGTGGCTCTCTAAGGGGTTAATCAAGAAGAGTTTACACTCTACATGTGAGGAGAAATAGTTGGGCGAAACGCGTATCTCGCGCTCCAAAACGAGCAAGCGACCGTCGGGTAAGGCGCAGAGGGCGGGGACTCCGTGATTGTGAGAACCCGTCTGCTTGGGCTTCTTGGCATAGTCCATGCGGTAAGCGTATTGTGCCACGGGCTGGAGATCGTCGCCGAAACATTGCAGGCGCAGGTAGTTTTGCTGCTCCGTTTGTCTCGGACTATTGGGCACACCATCGGCGCGCAGGGGCGCTTCAGTGATGGTCCAAAAGCGGTGTGTTTCAGCGCTGTAAGCGAGTGCCTCAAAACCGAGATTAGGGTAAATCTTGTCCGTTGCAAACTCTGAAGGAATGTTGAGTCTTCGCCCAGTGGGGACGCCGTTTGTCTGATATTCTAAAATCTGCTGGTCGCCCTCGCCGCTGATGAAGAGGGTTCCCGCCGCGGGGAAGTAAGCAATGCCCTCGCAATCGCGCACGGACGTGCCCGTAGGGTTAGCTTGGAAACCCTCGGGGATAACTTCAACGACCTTTCCTGTTTCAGGATCTTGCAAAATCTGCAGGGTGTAAAATCCATCTGCCGCTCCCTTGTCGCTGACCATGGCGTAGCGGTTGCCCCCTAAGGGAGTTATGCCGCTATAGTTGGCGGGCGTAACGCCCCAACGCTTCATGCTGCGCTGGCGTAGGGGTTGGGCAAGGAGAAGTGAGGGGAGAAAAAGCAGGAGTAGGAGCAGGGAAAAATTGCGCATAAGGTGGGGAAAAATTGAGCGGGAAAAAGCGTATTTTAGGGTGCTTTTTTGTGTTCTCGTATAGTGTTGATTATAAGCGTGTTAGAGGTAGTGAAAATTATTAGTAACCTTTTTTAAAATATGTTACTAATAATTTTTTTTTTCTTACTAATAATTTTCACTACAATAGGTTTAGTTTTTTGTCGCATAGGTTTGGGGTAAAAAATGCGTGATTTTATACCCCGAAAATTTGACGCTTACAGTTGCTTGAGCAGGCTGAGCAAATCCATGCGCCACGTAAGCCCCGCGGTGAGCATGAGTTGCTTGGGTTGCACGGCATAAGTGGCGGGCGTGTCGCCCAAAGAGTAGTGTCCAGCAAGGTGGAGACGCAGGTCGTTGCGGCTGTCCTTGAGGGGGAAGACTTCGATGCCCGCCCCGAGGCGTGTGAGTTCGGTGCCGGGAGGCACGCTGCCGTCGCTGAGGGTTTCGCTCTTGTTTACATCGTAGGTGCACTTGCCCCAAAGGTTTACTTTCTCGCAAGGCATCCAGTCAATTTCACCCATGATAGAGAAGTCGCGACCGAGGAAGCAGTGCCCACCTGCGGTGCGGTTCATAAGGTCGAGCGTAAGGGTTACGTCGCCCATGTTCAAGCGGTTGCCGAGGGCAATGTAGTTGAGGAATTTCCCGGGTTGGTATTCCACCATGTTTACAGAGTAGATGGTTTCCCAACAGCCGTGCTTCCCGTTCCACATAAGGTTGTAGGCATAGATGTCGTCGGCACTTGTGCTGAAAGGACTCTCACATACTTGCGCCGTCAACTTATCGTTATCGCTCAGGTTGTAACCCACGCTTGCCCCAAAGGCATACGAGGTGATGTTGGTGCAGAAGCCTGAGAAGTAATAGACGTCGATGGGCGCGAGGTCGTATTCAAATCCGCCGATGCCGATAACCTGCTTACCGCCTGAGAAGCTCCAGTTGTTCTTGGTGTAGGTAAGGTAAAGCCAATCGGTAGCGTCGAAGTAGCTCATGTCTTTGTGGGGCTTGTTGAGGCGCTGGCGGTAGGAATAAGTGATGTTTTCGCCAATTTGTCCGTCAAGGCGGATGTTGAGAAATTTGCCCTTGAATCCTGATTCTGCATCTACGCTCGTGCCGTCGTCGTAGAAGCGCTGGTAATCGCCGCGTGCTTCGAGGCGAAGGGTATTGAGTTTATGCGTCTGCGCAGAGAGAGTGGCGCAGGGGAGGAGTAGGGTGAGGAGGAAGA
>JAGBYW010000002.1 GCA_017628555.1 Bacteroidaceae bacterium
AGAGTACAGAGTACAGAGTACAACTGCCGTGCGGATTATTTTTCCGAACAGTAGTTGTACTCTGTTTTTTTGCAAATGAGAATATACTCAGGACGGCGCTCTCCCCCTGTTTATAGGGGGAGGGGACCACGTAGTGGTGAGGGGGTGCCGAAAAAAGTGAGGAGTGAGGAGTATGCCATGCGGCGCGTATTCAAGCACCCCCTCACCAGCAGAGCTGATCCCCTCCCCCTATAAACAGGGGGAGAGCGCCGTCCGGAGCGACTTTCTCACGCAAAGGCGCAAAGATTGTGTTCTTTTGGTAAAAATTGTGAGGCACAACGGGTAAACTCGTGATTTTTACCCCTTCCTTTGGCGCGTATCCAGAAATAATGGTAATTTTGCCGTAGGGACTCCCTCAATATAATTAACACGAAGATTATGATTAAATACGCCGACTATATTCGCCGCCTTGAAATTAAGAGTTTGTGGAGTGGCCACAAGCACATCGTTTGGGAATTGCAGCCCGGGGTGAATGTGCTGAGCGGAGGGAATGGCGCTGGGAAGAGCACTATTCTTAACCGTATGGAGCAGGAGTTGCGCACAGCTCCTGTGAGCGGAGAAATAGCGGGTGGCACACACCTTGGCGTGACGATAGACTTCTCGCCCTCGGACGCTACCAGCATTCGTTACGACATCATCCGCTCCTTTGACCGCCAACTCCTGCAAGGCGACCGCTTGCGCACACTTACCGATGCGGCGGTGTCTACGGAATTGGACTGGCAGCTCTACCAACTCCAGCGCCGCTACTTAGACTATCAGGTGAATGTGGGTAACCGCATGATTCAACTCTTGACGAGTGGTGCGCCCAACGCTAAGGAAGAAGCAACTGAAGCATCGGCATATAAAACCATGTTCCTCGACCTTGTGGACGACCTTTTCTCGGAAACGGGAAAGCGCATTGACCGCACGAGCAACGAACTGAGTTTTATGCAATTCGGAGAGCAACTCTCGCCCTACAAACTCTCCAGTGGCGAGAAGCAAATGCTCATCATCTTGCTCACAGCCCTCACACAAGACCGCCAACCTTACGTCCTCTTCATGGACGAACCCGAGGCGAGCCTCCATTTCGAGTGGCAAAAGCGCCTCATCGATATGGTGATTCAACTCAACCCTAACGTGCAAATTATCCTCACCACCCACTCGCCCGCAGTCGTCATGAACGGCTGGGCAGATTGCGTGACGGAGATGGGTGAGATAACGATGTGAGGTTGTAAGGTGTAAGGTCGCTTCGCTCTAAGGGTTTAAGGACTTTGCAGAACGCACTCCGGAGGCGCTCTTCCCCTGTTTATAGGGGAAGGGGACCACGAAGTGGTGATGGGGTGCAAGAGATGCGCCGCATGGAATCTCCTTACTTCTCACTTTTTTTGCACCCCCTCACCGCCAAGGCGGTCCCCTCCCCCTATAAACAGGGGGAGAGCGCCATCCGGATGGTCTTTCTCATTTCTCCTTTCTCATTTTTCCTTTCTTCCCCCATGCCCTCCCTCTCCACCTACATCTCCTCCCAGTACGTCCAGGCGGCAAACCGCTTGGCGGGGAAGCATGCGCGGAAGAGCATTGTGGTGTATGTAGAGAGTTTTGACGACGTGGCATTTTGGAGCACATTGTTGCGCCCGTTGGAGACGGAGGAGGTGTATTTTGAGGTGATGCTCCCTTCGAAGACCTCGCTGTGTAAGGGTAAGAAGATTGCGCTGGCTAATCAGTTGGGGCCGAATATGATTGCTTGTGTGGATGCGGACTACGATTACTTGATGCAGGGCGCTTCACCCACCTCGGAGGAGGTGTGTCGCTCGCCCTACGTGTTCCACACTCTTGTTTACGCCATTGAGAACTACCAGTGCCACGCAAGTTCGCTCCACAACGTATGCGTTTCTGCCACCCTCAACGACCGTCGCATCTTCGACTTTGAGGCGTTTCTGAAAGATTTCTCAGAAATCATCCACCCCCTGTTTGTGTGGAACGTGTGGTGCTACCGCGAGGGCAAGTTCAAGCAGTTCTCCATGGCAGACTTCTACCGCATTGTGCGCCTCCGCGATATTAACCTCTATCACCCCGAACAGGAACTCAACGACCTGCGCCGACGCGTGAACTCCAAGATTGCACGCTTGCAACACCAATTCCCCGAAGCCAAGAAGGGGTACAAACCCTTGAAGGCAGAACTTATAGAATTAGGCGTTACGCCCGAAACGACCTACCTCTTTATGCGCGGTCACGACCTGCTCGACGGCATCGTCTCCATGCTCACGGGAAAGGTGTGCGACCTGCTCCGCAAAGAGCGCGAGCGCGACATCCGCAAGTATGCCGAGCACAACAAGCAGATGCAAAACGAACTCGCGTCGTACCAACACTCCGTAGCGTCGGTAGAAGATATTCTGAAGCACCACAACGGTTACGCCACCGCCCCGCAATACTTGTGGGTGCAAGGCCAAGTCAAAGCGTTTCTCGAACGCCTATACCCAGTAAGCAACACCCTTGAAACGCCCACCACAACTCACCAACAATAATCCCCAATCAACACAATGACACTCAGACACCTCACCCTCATCTCCCTGCTCCTCCTGCTCCCACACACCCTGCTCGCACAGCAATCCAAGAAGCAGGAACGCAGCGCCACACCCTTTGCAAACGCAGAATTTAAGCGCGCCAAGATACTCCAACCCTTCGGCAAATTCGTTTGGGCAGACGCAAACATCCTGCTCAAAGACGCCTCGCTCTGCTTCATTGAGAACGACACCATCAAGAAAGCCTTCGTAGACAAAGTCATCGCCGTGCAGTTTGACTCTGCCACCTACCGCAAGGTGGAAGGCGGACAAATGGGACTCGTCATCGCCGAGAAAAACTACAACAGCCTCATCCGCCTGCGCACCATCGACATGAAGCAATACACCGAGGAGACCAACGGCACGCAAAACGCCGGCTACCTCGAATTTGACGGCATCGGACGCATGCAAAATGAGTTTATTGACCTCCATAACGAGGCCTTTCTCGAAAAGGGTTTCCCCGTGAAAGACAAGTATTACTTCATCGTCAAAGGCAAATGCGTGGTGGCAAACGAGTCGCACATTGAACGCGAGATTAGCAAGAAACACATGGACGAATTTAAGAAACTCATGCGCGACCAATGGTGGAGCTGGCGCGATGAAGAGTCGCTCAAAATGCTACTCGAATTTCTCCCCTAACCGCCACCCTCAACGAAACACACAACCTATAACGGACAGCAGTCAAGCCTCTCCTCTCAACGCGGGAAGCAACTGCTGTCCGTCTTTATTTACCCATCCACATTCCGCAACCACCAATCTACATTCCGCAACAACCCATCCTCATCCCGCAACCACTCTTCCTCATCCCGCAACTACCCATCCCCCGAACTGCGCCAAAAATCCTCCGTTTTCCTCCCCCAAAAAATGTCTCACCTCCCCCTCTAGTTTCACCCCAAAATCCACCCCCGAAAAACTATAGCTAGTTTCGTAAAAATTATTAGTAACCTTTTTTAAAATATGTTACTAATAATTCTCGCCGTTTTAACAAAACCACTAAACCTCTATAGATCAACTATTTATCAAATTCAAGACTTTCATAAATTTTACACTCTCTGTCTGCGGTATGTCTGCGCGAAAAAATGAGACAAAAAGCAAAAAAAGCCGATGTCCTTTTGATCGTCGACTTTATCTATATTGCCACTAAAGAATCTGTACTACTAAATATCATCTAAAGCAGATGACTTTTCTTCACTTTCATTTAGTGCTTCATTTATTGAATCTACATAATATAATGACACCGTTGTATCACTTCCCATGCCCAAATAAACTTGACCATTAGGCAAATCAAAGATTGAAGCATAGACACATTTATCCAATTTAAGAGCTTGCATTTCATATCCATCACCTTCATAATAAGGATCCTTAAAACGTTCTACGACCTTTGAAGGTTTGCCATATTTGCTAGTATAAAGTTCCTTAAATTCAAAATAT
>JAGBYW010000021.1 GCA_017628555.1 Bacteroidaceae bacterium
AAAACTATATCTATTGTAGTAAAAATTATTAGTAACCTAAAAAAAATTATTAGTAAGATAATTAAAAAAAGGTTACTAATAATTTTGAGTAGGTGTAAAGCATTGATTATCAGGCGTATTCCATGGCGAAAAATTGTTACATTTTCTTGCCACACCTATGCATCTTTTGGCACCAACAATGTTCTCGCTGAAATCAGTTCCAACCTGGTGTTTCGCTTGTCGCCTATAATTTTCCTAACCCTTGGAAGACACCTTTTCAAATGCCTCAATCTTGTCGCGGTTAGCGAGCAGGAAGTCAATATCATCGTAGGCGTTCATCAGGCAATACTTCTTGTAACCGTTGAGTTCAAAATGCTCACTGCGCCCTGTGGTGTCGTTAGTAATTAGTTGGTTGGGCACGTCGATAGTCAGCATCGCCTTGGGATTTTCAGCAATGGTGGCAAAGATTTCTTGGAGAAAATCTTCACTCACTACGACGGGGAGCACGAAATTATTGAGTTCGTTCTGCTTATGTATATCCGCGAAGAAACTGCTTACGACAACTCGAAAACCATATCCCGCAATCGCCCACGCAGCATGCTCACGGCTCGAACCGCAACCGAAGTTCTTGCCCGCCACCAAGATTTCGCCACCATACGTTGGGTCATTGAGCACAAAATCACGCTTCGTGCCGTCGGGATTATAGCGCCAGTCGCGGAAGAGATTCTCCCCAAAGCCCTCCTTATCCGTTGCCTTCAAAAAGCGGGCTGGGATGATTTGGTCGGTGTCCACATTTTCCAAAGGGAGTGGCACACAAGTGCTATGGATAATGTCAAACTTCTGTTTCATAGCTTTACGATTTAGGGCATTAACGTTCTGGGGTCCACAATCATCCCCATCACCGCCGCTGCTCCAGCCATAAGCGGAGACGCAAGGCACGTGCGAGCGCCAGGACCTTGACGCCCTTCAAAGTTACGATTACTTGTTGACACGACCAACTTACCTGCGGGTACTTTATCGTCATTCATGCCCAAGCATGCCGAACATCCGGGTTGGCGGATGGCAAAACCCGCCGCTTCAAGCACTTTGTCCAATCCCTCAGCCTTTAATTGTTCCACGACTTTCCAACTTCCGGGCACGAGCCACGCTATGACGTGCTCCGCCTTCTTTCTGCCCTTCACGATGGAGGCAAAGGCGCGGAAGTCTTCAATACGCCCGTTCGTGCAAGCGCCGAGGAACACGTAATCTACGGGTTGCCCGATGAGCGAAGTGCCTGCCTTGAACTGCATATAGTCGAGCGCGCGTTGCTCTGAGGCGTTCTTCGGTTCAGGAATCTGCTCTGTGATGCCAATTCCCATACCAGGATTCGTGCCGTAAGTAATCATGGGTTGAATCTCTGCGGCATCGAAGGTCACTTCTTTATCAAAAACGGCATCCGGTCCGCTACAAAGCGTATTCCATTCCTCCACGGCAGCATCCCAAGCCGCTCCCTGAGGTGCGTATGGGCGCCCCTTCAAATATTCAAAGGTTACATCGTCAGGAGCAATGAATCCGCCACGCGCACCCATCTCTATCGACAGATTACAAAGCGTCAAGCGCCCCTCCATCGTGAGTGACGTCACCGCCTCTCCCGCATATTCTACGAAATATCCCGTCGCACCGCTCGTGGTCAACTTACTCATGAGGTAGAGCGCCAAGTCCTTTGCCGTAACACCCGTTCCCAACTTACCATTTACCGTGATGCGCATCGACTTCGGCTTTGCCTGAAGAATACATTGCGAAGCAAGCACCATTTCTACTTCCGAAGTGCCGATTCCAAAAGCAACAGCGCCCACCGCTCCGTGAGTGGAGGTGTGGGAATCGCCACATACGATGGTCATACCCGGAAGCGAGAGTCCCTGTTCAGGACCTACGACGTGAATAATGCCGTTGTTGGGGTGGAGCATGCCGAAGTGGGTAAGTCCAAACTCTTCTGCATTACGCGTCAAAGCATCCACCTGTTTGCGCGAAACGGGGTCTTCAATGGGTTTGTCCTGATCGTGCGTCGGCGTATTGTGGTCGGGCATACAGAATATCTGCCCGGGGCGATAAGGTCGCAACCCGCGCGCACGGAGTCCGTCAAAAGCCTGCGGACTCGTCACCTCATGACAATACAATCGGTCTATATATAATTGTGTAGGGCCATCCGTGACTTGCTGAACAACATGGGCGTCCCAGATTTTATCGAAGAGGGTGTTCATTGTAAAAATTTTGAGGGGCCTAACAGGCTGTAACAGGCCCTAACAAGCCATAACAACTTGGCAGATTGAGACTCAATTGAGGAACTGACTGCACGGTATTAAGGCCTGTTACGGCCTGTTATTGCCTGTTAGGCCTTACCTTTCCTGTTAAGGCCTGTCACTGCCCGTCAGTTATCTTACTTCTTAAACTTATTGATACAATCCACATAAGCCTCAGCACTCGCCACAATAATATCCGTATTGGCGCCGAAACCATAGTAGATGTGGCCGTTGTATTCCACCTGCATGTGCACCTTACCGATGTCGTTCGAACCGCGGCTGTTGGCCTGAATGGTAAATTCCTTTACGATGACCTGGCGACGGATGATGTTGCGAATGGCATTGATGGCGGCATCCACAGGACCGTTACCGTCGGACGCACTGGAGAATTTCTCACCCGCAATGTCGATAGTGACGGCAGCAACGGGGCGAACGCCCTGACCACTCGTAACCTGAAGGTAGTCGAGCTTGATGGCCTGCAAGCGATTGCGCTCTTGTCCAGCAAGCACCAAGACATCGTCGTCCGTCACTTCCTTCTTACTATCCGCAAGGCTGAGGAAGTTTTCGTAAATCTTGTTCAACTTGTCATCATCCACCTCTACGCCGAGAATTTCCAAGCGGTGCTTCAATGCCGCATGCCCAGAACGAGCGGTAAGGATGATAGAATTTTCATCCACACCCACATCCTTGGGACTGATAATCTCGTAGGTTTCCACATTCTTGAGAATACCGTCCTGGTGAATACCTGAAGAGTGGGCGAAAGCGTTTCTACCGACAATCGCCTTGTTGGGCTGCACGGGCATATTCATCAACGAAGAGATGAGTCGGCTGGTGGCACAAATCTTCTGCGTATTGATATTCGTGTTAATATTCAACTCGTGGTGGCACTTGAGAATCATGGCAATTTCTTCCGCACTCGTATTCCCCGCACGCTCACCGATACCGTTAATCGTCACTTCCACCTGGCGCGCACCGTTGATAACGCCCTCAAGTGTGCATGCCGTAGCCATACCCAAGTCGTTGTGGCAGTGGGTAGAGATAATAGCGCGGTCTATGTTGCTCACGTTATCCACGAGGTACTTAATCTTCTGCCCATATTCGTGGGGGAGGCAATAACCCGTAGTGTCGGGAATGTTCACTACCGAAGCCCCCGCGTTGATAACGGCTTCGATGACACGAGCAAGGTATTCGTTATCCGTGCGACCCGCATCTTCGGCGTAAAATTCCACATCGTCGGTATAGCGACGGGCATACTTTACCGCCGCCACGGCGCGCTCGATGATTTCCTCGCGGTTGGAGTTGAACTTATATTTAATATGGAGGTCGCTCGTGCCAATCCCCGTATGAATACGCTTGCGCTTGGCATAAGCAAGTGCCTCGGCGGCTATGTCAATATCCTTTTCCACGGCACGCGTCAAGGCACAAATTGTGGGCCAAGTCACCGCCTTGGAAATTTCTATCACACTCGCAAAATCGCCAGGACTTGAAACGGGAAATCCTGCTTCAATAACGTCCACACCAAGGGCTTCAAGTTGCTTGGCAACCTGAATTTTCTCCACGGTATTCAACTGACACCCCGGAACTTGTTCGCCATCGCGCAGGGTGGTATCAAAGATGTAAAGTCTGTCAGCCATTGTTTGTTTTAAGTTTAGTGGCGGTGGTAGTAAAATAAAAAGGCGGTCCCCACTCTCTTATTCAAAGAGGAAGACCGCCTTTTTTCTGCCTATCGCACAACGAGCGATGCGCTCCTCTTGAATCAAGAGCAGATTATAATCGCAAGTAGATTGATGGTGCAGAAGTTCATTGTCGTTTGTTGTTTAGTTTAGTTGTGTGTCGTGAGGGCAAAATTAGAAAACATTTTACATTAAGCAACTAAAATCTCAGAAAATTTTACGCGTTCCCCCTTATTTTTTCTATCACACTTACATTTTGCTTTTCCCCCCAGGCGTTCGGCGGTGTGAAACACGCAGTCGGAATCGGTAACGTAAAGGAGGCGCGCGGTAAGGAAACACGACAACTTTTTGCTTAAAGCAACCGCATCAAGGCCGAGTTTTCTCACGAAAAAAATGTCACAATTTTTCGCAACGCAGTTACCTGATAATCAAGGGTTTACATATACCGAAAATTATTAGTAACCTTTTTTAAATTATCTTACTAATAATTTTTTTTAGGTTACTAATAATTTTTACTACAATAGATATAATTTTTTGCAGAAGGGTTTACTTGCGAATTTCCATTTCGTCTAACACGTAACTGCTACCGCCAAAGGTGTCGATCAAGAAGAGGACGTAGCGGATGTCTACATTGATGCAACGCTGGAGTGCGGGGTTGAAGCGGAGGTCGCTTGAAAGGCTTTCGATATTGCCGTCGAAAGCGATGCCGATGAGTTCGCCCTTGGCATTCATTACGGGCGAACCTGAGTTACCGCCAGTGATGTCGTTGTTCGACAGGAAGCATGTGGGGAGTTTGCCGTCCTTGCGTGCGTAGCCTGCATAGTTGCCAGAGATGTAATACTTGCGGAGTTCCTCATTCATCACATAGTCGGGATCCTTGGGGTTTTCCTTTTCCAACATTCCGTCAAGAACGGTGTTCCAATCATACTTCACAGCGTCGCGAGGCGAATAGCCCTTCACGTGTCCGTAAGTCATGCGGAGCGTAAAGTTAGCGTCGGGAGCCTTTGACCAATCATACATTTCGCAAAGGCCACGCGTGTAAATCTTGTCCAATTCGGCGCGCTTCACATTATAATTATTGAGTGCCTTGCCGAAGTTGTCTTTTGAGAATTTTACTAAGTCCTTTCGGAAGGTGTAGAGGGGGTCGTTCTTCAACACCTCGGCAGAAGGCGCAGTGAGGAATGCTTCGAGCGCTTCGGCAGAGCGGAAGATGCTTTGGGTATAGACTTTCTCGATGAGGGCATTGTAGTTGCCGTCTGCCACAAGGGGGTTCAATCCGAGGCGGTTGTGCTTCACCCAATAAGGGATGAGGAGTTCTACAGTAGCGCGGTCGAAGTCGAGGTCTACTCCTGCCACCGTCTTCTGTGCCTTGCGCAATGCTTCTGTGGCAGCCGTGAGCGCCTCGGTGCTGTCTGCTTCGAGCGCCTTGAGGTAGTTATCTACGACGGAAGAACGCACGTTAAACTTCATCGCACCAAAGGTGTAGTTGAGCAAATAGTAGTCGTGGAGCGAGTCTTCAACAGCCGTCACCAAGGAGTCAATGCGTGAAATAATGCTGAGGTATTCCGCCTTTCCGCTACGCTTGGCAAAGTCCATGAATGCCTTTTCCTCGTTGGCCTTAATGCCCATCAAACCAGTCTTCTTTACGCTCTCGTTCATGCCACCGTAGTTTTTCACCACGTTACCAAGGCTCATGTATTCGTCAGCGAGTTTGAGGTTTGCCACACTGTCGCGGTCCATCAACGCTTTCATGAAGTTGAGCTGTGCTTCGCCGGCGAGGTTGATGGGATAGTTTTGACTCTGAGTGCGGAGTTCCACTTCCGAAGCAGTGAGGTAGCGGCTCGTACGTCCGGGGAAGCCCATAATCATCGTGTAGTCGCCTTCCTTCACGCCTTTGAGCGAAATGGGGAGGAACTTCTGCGTGCGAAGGGGTTGGTTTTCTGCGCTGTAAGGTGCGGGATTGCCATTGGCATCAGCGTAAACGCGGAACATAGCAAAGTCGGCGTTGTGGCGGGGCCAGAGCCAGTTGTCCTGATTGAAACCAAACTGCGCAATGTTCTGGGGAGGGTTTACCACAAGGCGCACATCGGGGAACGCTTGTTCGTAGAACATATAAAAACGATTGCCTCCGAAGTAAGGCACAATGCGCACCGCCATGCCCGCCTTACCCTTGAGGTCACTCTTTGCGAAGAGTTCTTCAGAAAGCGGAATCAAGAAGCTCTGACTTTGGGCTGTGTAAACATCCACCTGCTTTGCGGCAGCAGCAGAATCCACTTGTGCGGTCACGTCAACAACACGGATAACAAAGGTAAAGTCAAGGTCGGGCACAGGAAGTTCTTCGCCACGATTCTTTGCGAAATAACCGTCCTGAAGATAGTTGTGCTCCATCGTACTCATGGCATGCACATAACTAAATCCGCAGTGGTTGTTGGTAAGTACGAGGCCTTCGCCCGAAACGATTTCACCCGTACATCCGTTGCCGAAAATGCCGACACACTCACGGAGTGACGAACCCGTTTCTGAGTACAATTCTGCAGGCTTCAACTTCAAGCCCGCCTTCTTCAAGGAATCCGCAAGGTGCTGTTCCTTCATGAGTTTCAAGAGCCACATGCCCTCGTCGGCATGGGCAGTTCCAAAGCCTGCAAGGAGGCAGAGGAGGAGGGAGAGGATTTTCTTCATTTATTTTTTGAGGTTTATGAGGTTGTAAGGAGGGAAGACCTGACAGGCGATAATAAGCCTTAACAGGCAGGAACAGGATGGGGGCAGGAATTTCTCTGCACAAGTTGTTAAGGTTTGTTCTGGCCTGTTATGGCCTGTTACGCCTGTTATTACCTTCCCTTAAAATGGATACCCTATCGCAAAGTTATACGCCAATCCATCGGCAAATTTAGGAATATTGTACCAGCCGGACTTGCCCGTTTCGTAAGGTGCATGGAGCGCCACGCCGACGTCGAAGCGAAGCACGAGGAAGTCAAGGTCGTAACGCAAACCCAAGCCTGTGCCTACGGCAACATTGTCAAACGAAGCCTTGCTAAATTCTGCCCCAGGGCGGAGTTCGTCCTTGCGCAAGAGCCACACGTTTCCGGCATCGATAAAGAAAGCGCCGTGTAAGTCACCCAAGAGACGCGCACGGAGTTCGGCATTTACTTCCAACTTAATGTCGCCCGTCTGATCCATATAGGCAAACTTCGCATTTGAACTGCGGTAAGAACCCGGTCCGAGAGCGCGCACCGTAAATCCGCGAATACTATTGGCACCACCTACATAAAACTGGTCGGCATAGGGTGCCGTCGTGCTGTTACCGTAACTGTAAACCACACCTCCGAAGAAGCGGTAAGCAAACTTCATGCGGTTGTTCATCTTAATATGGTTGTGAAGTTCCGCAGTAACCTTAATGTATTGGGCAAAGGGATTGTTGAACAATTCCTTATCCTTCTCACTAAACTTTCTGCCCGCGAGTGCATAGATTGCCGAGGTGAGGTTACCCGCCTGCTTTATCGATGCCTGCAACCAGATGGGATTACGGTGATGTGCCGCCGTGGTGTAAGTAAAAGTGTAGGTGGACGATGGCACAAACTGGTCGCGCATACTCATGTAGAGCGCAGGGTTGTTGGTTTGGATTTCATCAAACTCAGCAGTGGTGGAAATCAGTTTGTTGTAGTCAAGACTGAACACATTCAACTCGTGGATGGCATTGCTAAACTTGCGCCAATTATAAGTTATACCCAAACCCACCGTAGCGCGCTGGAAAAACTTTGCACGATTCTGCCAGTCACCATTGATAGCGAAGGTGGTAGAAGCAGGAAAGCGCAAGTGGCGACGGTGAATGAAGGGCGCAACAAAGCGAGGGAGTTCGACGGACAACTGAGTGCCTAATTCATACGAATCCATCAAGGAATTGCCACCCTCAGAGTTTCCGCCCAACTGCCATTCGTAAGAACCAAAAAGTTTCCAGGTTACCTTCTCCGCGCCTCCGAAAGCGTTGCGCTTAGAAAGGCTGTAAGCAAGTCCAGGACCGATTTGGTCGTTACTCTTTAACGTGGCATTCATTTCAAACGAACTGTCGTAGAGTTTATCCAAGAGGGCATTGACATAAATGTCGAGGGTATCGCCACGACCTATAGTGTCGCGCGGAATATATCTCACATCGATGCTACTAAACACGTTGAGTTGCGCCAACTTCTCGTAGGTCTTTTCCTGAAGAGTAAGACTGTAGCGGTCACCAGAGCGGTGGGCGATAGACTTACGAAGCACGCCGAAACGCACGGCGGGTTTCTTACCACCATAACGCACCGTCGTCGTGCGCAAGGTACGGATGCTATCAAGGCGGTCTTGTTCCGTACGGCGCAGGGCTACATAAAGTTTACCGATGTGGTAAGGTTTATTTACCATCTTAGAAACGCCCTCTTTGGGAACTACTTTAAGTTGCACAAATTGAGGACGCATCAGCGTGTCGGCAAGGAAAGTGATGTTACTACCAGTATAATAATAATATCCGTTTTCACGAAACAGACGCTCAAGGCGTGTTTGTTCAGCCACAAGTGACTGCGCGCTGAAACACTTACCTTGTTGCAACGGACTTTCCCAGCGGGTGGATTGTATCAAACTATCAAGGTCGCTGTGGAAACCCTCATAGCGAATTGTGTCATACCGATAAGGTTCGCCGGGAGAAATGTGATAGGCAATCTTTGCCTTCTTCGGATTTTTCGAAGTGAGCACCTCATGTCTCGCACTCCCGCGGAAATATCCATAATTACGCAGGGTGTTTAGCGAAATCTTGGTGCGCATTTCAGGACTCACCGTACTGACCAAGATAGGTTCTTGCGCAAATTTCTTAAACAACCAACGGCGGATGCCGCCATGCGAATCGTAACAACTGTTATAGATGCGCAAGCGAAACTGGAGCGGTGAGCGCAAGGAGGAACTTCCGAAGATGGAACCGTTAGGGGGGTAACTGAGAACGGCATTAAGTTCTTCTTCCACCACAGAAAAATGTTCAGCAGCCTCTTTTTCGAGTCTCTTCTGAAGTGCCTTTTCTTCTGGAGTCAGTGGAGCGACAGAGGGTTCAGGTAAGAACGCCTCAGCAGCGGCAGTCCCCGAGAAGAGATCGCCTACAGTTTGCACGGCATCGTCAATGGCGGTGATAACACCAGCAGAGTCGGCATCGTGTTGCTGACGTTTTGACTCCTTCACGACTTCGTCGCCAAAGGTAATCCGAGAAATTCCCGTGTATAGTTGCTCTCCCTCAGGGAGGTACTTCGTAGTGGAGCACCCAAAGAGAGACAGTATTATAATAATGAGGGATATGTAGGTTCGCATGTGCTACTTAAAGATAAAAAGTTCACCCAATTTATTGGTCTTCTTACGCAACACCACACCTGTGCCCATCTTTGTGAGTTGCCCCTCTAAGGGGTCAAAGGTACTGTGGTCGTAGAAGATTTGTACGTAACGCGTAGCGCCTTTATCTAAGCGATATTCCAAAGTAATATTGTCAATAAAACTTTCTGCTGAGTTTTCCGCCTCATTCCCCGTACTCACCTTACCACCAATATTGACTGCGAAGCGGTCGTTAAAGAAGCGCTTAGAGAACTGGAAGGAATAGTCGGTAGTCGTTGCACCTGTCTGCGTCGTATTATTCTCAATGCCGAAATTGATGTCCACCGTCTTCAGCGCACTTCCGGCAATGTTTTGAATTTCACTCTGCAAGAACGCACTGAGTGCCGAACCCGCTTGCATACCTCCCTTGGCGCCAGTACCGTCAGCAAGGAAGAGACCCGTAGCCATCAGCGAAACAGCAACCTTTGAGCGTTGCGCAGGAGTCATCCCCGAGAGTTGGTTTTGGATTCCCATATCCTCGGGTGCTTCTACGGTAAATTCAAGTCCCATATCTTCCAAAGTTTTGGAGAGAGCTACCCCTACGTCAAATGCTACAGAGCGCTGCTGATCATTTTCCGTAACAATAGACTTCATGCGTTCCTTCGCCTGAATATTCAGGGTGGGATTCATCACTTCACCAGTAAATTCTACGTAACTACCTTGCGTAAGTTTGAAAGTCTTTAAGGGAATGATGGGCAAAGAATACTTCATCTCACCGTCTTCAATTGTCAGGCGTCCCATGAGGCGCATTTCGCCCTGCTGCGTCATTCTAAGCGTAAGGTCTCCCCCACCCTGCACGTCTACATAACTCTTACCGTCTTCTGACAGTGCACAATAGAAATGTGCCGCATCGCTAATTCCAAGGTTGAGTGTGAGGTCAATATTTGTAGTAGGCACAGCCTGCACTGCGACAGAGGTGGTATCTTCAAAACTTACAAACTGCACGAGTCCGTCTAACTGGTCATCTACGGTAAGGGGGGAATCCTTCAATACGTATGAAACATTCGTACGGTTGAGCACGTCCAAATTACCGCGCACTCGGATATTGTCGAGTCCGCCTTTCATGGTGCAATCAAGGTCTACGTAAGCCTTACCGTAAACTACAGAATTTAGTTTCTTCTTCGTATTTACCAACTCAAAGTTTTTCCCACGCATCGCAATGTCGAGCGTCATGTTACTCATGTCACTCATATCAATCGCCCCATTAACCGTAAGCGGATTGTTGCCAGAAGAGTGGAGTTTGAAATCACTCATCGTCATGCGACTGTCTGCAAACATAATGGGTTGCTCGTCCATTCTAAAGTCAAAACCATAGACTGACGAGTATATATGTGCGCCTTCAAACTTCACCTCACCATTCACGCGTGGTTCTGTCAGCGCTCCGTCAATGTGAACGCCGCCCTGCACGTTGCCCTTGAGATAAATATCTGTACCCTTTAGGAAACCATTGACGAGCGCCAAAGGCAATCCGTTAAGCAAGGCATCTCCTTCGAAATACCCCTCTTCTGTATTCTGATAAGTACCGTTACACTCCATCACATCTGCCCCATCCACAGAGATAAACGCGCTGGCGTAGTGTTCATCTGCCGACTTCGGGAGGTAAACTATATCCGCTCCAAGATTGCCTAAGGCTGTTCCTTCAAATTCAAAGTCGGTCGTCGTCACCGAACTCATTGCCGCAAGCATCTCATAATTGTCTGTGATATGCACATCGGCATGGAAAAGTCCTGCCATCTTAGGCATGTAAGGAATTACGTTAGAGAGTTCACGTAGGTTCAAACTCTGAATGTTCAAAGTAATGTCGTTGAGTGAGTCTGCTGATTCGCTGAACACTTGAAGTCCCGTGCCATCATCTGCTTGCAGACGCAGGTTCGCCTCAATCTGTTTGTTGGTTCCGAGGAAGAGGAAATTGTCGGGATTTACCTCAAACGTGCGGAAGGCAATCTTAGGTCGCGCAGGATAAAGGTGAGCTCGCAGACCGTCGTGTGTAACATCGGCACGCATACCTACGTCAAAGCCCGTTCTGCCCTGTTCATCTTTAAATTGGAGGTCCACCCCGCCACTATTGGCTAAGACATACCCACGGAAGGCTAAGGCAAACTTATTCGGATTACGGCGGACGTTGTTAATAATCTGCCCATTGAGGTTAATCCCCTCATCGTCGTGAGAAAGATTTGCCGTAGTGTTGTCCAACTGCAAGTCGCCGTAGCGAAAATTCTTGAGCAAGAAGTCGCCCGATAAGCCCAAGTTGGGATAAGATGCCACATTCACCGCCACAGTGTCAAGTGTGTATCCCATCACTCGGAGAATATTGGTCATAGGATTATCATTCCCCGCATGAAGTGCGAGGTTTAAGCCCGGCAGTAAGGTGCGCAGCGTGTCGTGACTGATACGCAGGCGCTCACCACACGTTTTCAGGTAATCCGTCATGGGTTCCAACTGCGGAGCAAGCATATTCACATGTCCCTTTGAACCAAAGGTCAGCATCAAGTTACCCGCGCTGAGGTGGGCAGTTGTAGTGTCGAGCGAGGTTGAGAAGTCAAAGAATATATCCTTCATCATGACGCTTCTATCGGGCGTATCAAAGTGGTTATAACACAGACTGCCCTCCGTGACAATGCTATCGAGCGACGCATCACTATCAAACGTAATTTCAATGTTCGACCCAACAGCCACGTCAGCCTTTGCGCCGGCCATTTGCTGAAGCGAGCAGCGGTCGAGCAGGGATTCCAGCGCGAGGTGATACCCCTCAATAAAGTTTCCCTTAATCGTGCCCTCGCCGATAAGAGCCGTATTGTCGGCAGCGAAGCGCGCGTCTAAATGCTGCTCAGCGATGTGCGCATTGAGGTCTATAGCATTGAGGTCTATGCCCGCAAGACACAAACTATCTACTTTCGCCGTGAGAGCCGCCACGGCTTTAGGTTGTGTAGGATCAAACTTACGCCCCTTTGCCTGTAAACTTCCGCTAAACGCTGTAGCATCCAGCGAGGGCAAGAGTGCACCTAAGGGGAAGCGGGTGGCAGTGAGATCTACGTCATACTGCTCTGCCGAGAGATTGGTGTATGCCTCTGCCACCAAGTTGCCGCCCAATGAATTAACACGGGCACTTGCGCGATAGTCTTCGCCTTCAAAAGACACCCCGCCGTTAATCGTTGTGCCAGCAGGTATATATAATGTGGTGTCTGCCACACCCAGACGGGAGAGCAAGGGTTTCATATTCTGGAAACCCACATGGTAATTCAGATCGCCCGCCATCGTATAATTGCTTTCCTCACCCACGGGTTGGAGCAAGTGAGAGAGGTCGCCCTCTGCGCGCAAAGCCACCATACCCGGCACTTGTGCGCGACACTCCGTGAGTTGCAGGTGACACATATTCCCATTCGCCTCCACCTGCACCTGTAGGGGCGCTGGGGGAAGCATACCTTCTACTCCCTCTACTGCTGCCATGCGCACGGCAGCCACAAGGTCTTCACGCCCAATGCTTCCCTGGAGCGTCGTGCGCAGAATGCCTTCGCCCTCAGCCTCAAGCGCAGACCATGGCAGGTGAACTGATGCCGAAAGGTGGGAATGCGGCGTTGCAAACGTCCAAGCGGGCAGCGAAAGTTGGGCGCTGTCCATATAAACAGTACCAGCCAATTCACTCACCCGCAGTCCTGACTGCTCGCGAAGTCCTACGCCACGCACGCCGCAGAGCAATGTGCCCGTGGCGTCGTAAGAAAGACTGTCAACCGTCAGGTGCAGACTATCGGCAAGGTAAGCAAATGCAGAGTCGCGCACGGTTGCCGTGGTTGAAAGGAAGCGCTCTAACTGTTGCGGTAGCGCAAGGAGGGAATCCGTGGGTTGCGCACCCATCGCCACGGCAGAGCCTGAGAGGTCAAAGCGGGTAAGTCCGTAATACCCGCTACCGAGGTCAAACTCCCCCTCTATGAGTTGCGCCCTATCCAGGTTTACAAACAGGCGCATCGCATCTTGAGGCATACTCAAGGCGAGGGCGGTGCGCTCCACCAAGACATTGGGCGTAGTGATGCACCACTGCGCACTGCTACTTGCCGTATCTGCGGCGGCGGTATCACTCAGCGCCACACACAGACGTACGTCTGCCAGATGCGTAAGGTCAAGTCGCACTCGTTCGCGCCCCAAATCGACTCCGTGGCTCACGGCACTCAGGTTTCCCACCGTCCCGCGCAGGTGCGTGTCGGCAATATAGTGCTTCGTGTCAATTTTGGCATTCTTTAGGGTAAACTCATTGAGGTCGGCACGCCCTGAGAAAAGTGGTTTCAAGGGAACATCCACGCGCAACACCTCTACGGCAAGCACCGTGTCGGCACCCTCGCGCGCCAATACCCCCTCTATATTTAAATCAAGGGGAAACGACAGGCGCAAACGCTCGACGCTGACGTCCATAGCCAACGCACTCGACAAGCGGGAAGTGGCTTCGCGAACCGCGGCATCCTGCACCGCAGGGATATAGAGCACCGCCGCCAACAGCACAAACACCACCAACGGCAGGAGCAACAGCCCCAGAATAATTCTACTTATGACGCGTAGGGTCTTCTTCATATATATAATATTGTGTGCAGACACAACTTTCTGCAAGGTCTAATCTCTGTAAATTACTGCAAAGTTACAATTCCCGCCCCCTACTTCCAAGGGGAGCGCAATATTTATACTATTTTAGCAATCCGACGCACAGAAAAATTCCCTATTCCTATGCCCCACAACAAAGAAAAACCTCAAAGGTAATGCCACGGCACACACCTTTGAGGTTTAAATATTTAAAATAAGATTTGCGGAAAGGACGGGATTCGAACCCGTGATACGCTTTTGACGTATACACGCTTTCCAGGCGTGCCTCTTCAACCACTCGAGCACCTTTCCTTATTGCTCATTGATTTGCCCGCAAAGATACAACAAAGAAATGAAAGTACATACACGAGATGGAGAAATTCTGTTGTTAGAATCTCGGTAACATCAGAACCTCACATGTCATATCTTTCTATCTTTTTTATAGGCGGAATTCCATTAAGTCCGAGTTATTCCTTATTTTTGTAGTACTTTTTTCAGCTCCAATCAATCTACACATGATTTTTTCAACCGTCTTTTACCTCTCAATCATATCCTTACTTTTGGCTATCCCCGCAGGGTTAGATGGCCATCGGTTTGCGATGGGTTACTTTACTACAGCCTTAGTGCAGGGGTTCACGTATGCCTGTGTGATAACCTTTATAACACGAGGCAATGTGAAGTGGAAGCGGGCACTATTAACGGTCGTATATTTATTGTTCTGCACAGAATGCTTTATCTACTTCAAATTTGGTTCGCGTTTCGACCCCAATATCTTGACCATGATACTGCAAACATCGTGGGGAGAAGTTAGGGAGTTTTTTGGAGTTTACATGCTATCGGTAAGTTCGCTGATTAGCATAATCGTATGCGTAGGCGGTTACCTACTACTATGGCGAACTGTAGAACTAAGGTGGCGCATCAAATTTACAGAACAGAAGTGGGTAAAGTGGTGTATAGGTGCTTTGTTTGCCTTGGGACTTTGCATGCCATTTATACCCTTACCCTTCTCCATGGGACTAAATACAATTAACCGATTTGTAAGTTCAGGACTTTTCGTTGCCAAAGAGCGAGCTGGAATTGACCGCATTACTGAGACACTTGACAATGTGACTATCACCAGCACCCCCGATGAGAAGGAAGCGCCCTGTATAACACTCGTTATCGGAGAGTCGTTTAGCAAAAAGCATAGTTCGCTATATGGTTACACCCTTCCCACGAACCCACAATTAAATGAGGAACTGCGCAGTGGAAACCTTTACCGCTTCGACAAAGCTACCACACCGGCGGGAAGCACACATGCCGTAATGCGCTACCTATTCACACTTAAGGGGTGCGAGCACAAAGGAGTTGAGACGCCTGACGCTCGCGAATTTGTACTAATGCCTAACGTCTTTAAGCTGGCAGGTTACGAAGTGCGTTATTTTGACAATCAATACACCCGCTCTGCGGGAGGCACATTGGATTACAGTTGTGGTTATTTCCTCAACCCCAAGCGCATAAATGATGCGTGTTTTGACTATCGAAACACGGAGACTGCACCCTTCGACGGCGACTTTGTAGAGATGCATGAGGAGTATTTTTGCAAGAAGAATAAGTCGCTAAACATTATCCACCTCATGGGGCAACACTTTGATCCGAAGCAACGCTTTCCTGCCAGCAAGTTTGAGCGTTTCTCTACGGTCGACATCAAGCGTCCCGAATTGAGTGAAGCCCAACGGAAGCAAGTGGCCAACTATGACAATGCAACGTTCTATAACGACTACGTTTTGGGGCAAATTATTGACAACTACAGGGATAGCAACGCCATCATCATCTACCTGTCAGACCATGGCGAACAGATATACGACGGGGCGACCAACAACTTTGGGCGTGCGGGGAGTATTGACGACAAAGTTTTTAAAGAATGTATCTTTGACGTCCCCTTTATGGTATGGTGTAGCGATAAATTCAGGGAAAACCACCGCGATATGTGTGAGCGCATCTCACGTGCAACGTCGTTAGACATCTGCACGGCAGATTTACCTTACTTCCTTTTCGACATCGCGGGTATTGACTTCAATTACAATTTCAAAGTCAAAAGTTATATATCCCCAGATTATCAACCCCATGAAATCAAGTTCTAAACTGGATTACAGGATAAAATTACGCGTTGAAAATAGTCCAAAAACCGAGCGCCATAACCTCTTGATAATCAATACCCTTTTAGGGGTCAAAATTATTAGTAACCTTTTTTAAAATATGTTACTAATAATTTAAAATACATTACTAATAATTTTTACGAAAATAGATATAGTTTTTAGCAGCATGGATTTCGGGTAAAAATACCCCCTATTTTTGCCACCAAAAACTATGAAGAAAGACATTATGACATACGAAGCAAGAATTGAGCGCGCCGTAGCGCTTTTCAAGAGTGGGTTTAACTGTTCGCAGGCTGTAGTAGCAGCCTTTGCAGACCTGTATGGATTTACGGACGAGCAGGCGTTTAAGATGGCGGCGTCTTTTGGCGGCGGCATCGGTCGTATGCGCCAAACGTGTGGGGCTGCTTGTGGCATGTTCTTACTTGCCGGTCTCGACACGGGAGCTACTGAGGGCAGCGACAACGAGGGAAAATCGTACAACTATAAGGTGGTGCAGGAACTTGCTGAGAAGTTCCGCCAGGAGAATGGTTCGCTCATCTGCTCCGAACTCCTCGGCCTCAGCAAGCAAGAACCTACGCCCCATCAAGCGGAAGTGCGCACGCCGGAATACTACAAAAAGCGCCCCTGCGCACTGATGGTAGAGACAGCTGCGCGCATCTTTGCGGAATATTTAGCATCTAAAAACGCCTAAAACTCAACGGGTGAAGATGAAAATACTGCTGCTGGGAGATTACAGTAATGTGCACGCCACGCTGGCTGAGGGACTGCGCAAACTGGGGCACGACGTGACCGTGGCAAGTGATGGAGACGGGTGGAAGAATTACCCGCGCGACGTAGACCTTTACCGCGACATGAGTTGGGGTAAGGTGCAAACGCTACGCTACCTTTGGCGCTTGATTATGGAGTTCCGCAAGTTTCGCGGGTACGACGTCGTGCAACTCATAAACCCTATTTTCATTCCGCTAAAGGCAGAGCGCATGCTTACCTTCTACCGCTACTTGCGCCGCCATAACAAGCGCGTGTTTCTCGGAGCATTCGGCATGGATCACTACTGGGTTCGGGCGGGGTTAGACTGCTCTACGTTCCGCTACTCCGACTTTAATATGGGGGTTGAGGTGCGCGAGAGCGAGGACAACGACAACTGGATACGCGAGTGGTTGCGCGGGGCGAAGGGCGACTTAAATCAGCGCATCGCCAACGACTGCGACGGCATCGTTGCCGGACTTTATGAATATTACGCCGCATACCGCCCTGACTTTGGGGAGAAGGTGCAGTTCATTCCCTTCCCCATCGTCCCCCAAAAGGGAGATGCGTCCAGCAAGGAGGCACCCTCACGCGTGCGCTTCTTTATCGGAATCCAGAAGAGCCGCTCTGAATACAAGGGCACGGACATCATGCTTCGCGCCCTCGAACGCGTTGCGCAGGAACTGCCCGACCGCTGCGAGGTGGTGAGGGTTGAAAACGTGCCCTTCGCTGAGTATGTAAAACTCATGAGGGGGAGCGACGTCATTCTCGACCAACTTTACAGCTACACGCCTGCCATGAATGCCCTCGAGGCAATGGCGCGCGGTTTAATCGTGGTGGGGGGCGCCGAACCCGAACATTATGCCCTCATGCAGGAAGATGAGTTGCGCCCCATCTTTAACGTCCTGCCCAATGAGGAGAGTGTGTACCAGGTGGTGAGGGATATCTCCCTCCACCCCGAGCGCATCCCGCAGTTGAAGCACGACAGCGTGGCCTACATCCAAAAACATCACGACTATATCAAGGTGGCGCAACAGTACCTTGATTTTTGGAATCGGTAAACCTCAAGTAGCGGCAAATCTGAGGGGGCAAATTTTCCAGCGTCCTCACAATGATTTGGTTATGTCAAAATAAATTCGTAATTTTGCACCCGCAATTCGAATTTCTATGCTAAAACTCCGCTACATAATCGCCCTTCTCGCCGTAGGATGCTTCACGCTCCCCACAGCAAACGACAGCATGCTGATTAAGTGTGTTGAGGGGGTGGAGTATGAAGAAGTAGCGATGGCAGACTCCCCAGAAATGGAGGAAGTAAAGCGTATTGCGAAGGCCGACAACCTGATAAACACGGCGCTCAAATACCTCGGTGTAAAATACCGTTGGGGCGAAAGCAGTCCTTCAGGATTTGATTGTTCTGGGTTTACGAAGTATGTATTTAACGAAGAGGGAATCAACCTCACACGCTCATCCCACTCTCAATGTCGCGAAGGCGAAAAAATTGAAAGCATCGAAGATTTGAAGCGTGGCGACCTCGTATTCTTCGGAGGAGAAACTTCCATCCGCACCGTAGGTCACGTGGGCATTGTAACGGAAGTTGACAGCGCTGCACACCGATTCAAATTTGTACATGCCAGTCGCACCGGCATCAAGGTAGACAAGTCTACCGACTCTTACTACAAGCTGCGCTACCTTGGCGCACGCCGTATCATCCAGTAGGTCTGAAAAATAAAAGACTGTAAACAAACATCGACATACATTACTCGCCTGGCACACCGCCAAGCACATTTTCAATAGAAAGGAGGGTCGTCTCATTACAATCATACCGCAAAGTAAGGTCACAGTTTAGCTAAACTGCCCGAAACGCATCCCAGTAACGCAAAAATCTAAGAGACTGGGCAATTATCCGGTTATTTTTAAGTAACCACCTAAAAATAAGCGTGCGAAATTTGCCAAACTGAAAAATATGCGTAATTTTGCACCCTGCAAACCGGAAACTCCAAGTACGGTGAGTTTACAGTAGACAAATTTATAATAACTAAATAATTAAAACACAATGATTGTAGTACCCGTTAAGGAAGGCGAAAACATTGAACGCGCCCTCAAGAAGTTTAAGCGTAAATTCGAAAAGACTGGTGTAGTTAAGGAACTCCGTCGTCGTCAGCAATTTGACAAGCCTTCAGTAATGAAGCGCCTTGCTATGGAACACGCTGTATATGTACAGCAGTTGAAGACTCAGAACGAAGACTAATACTTCGCACACTGTCTAAGAAAACATAAAGTCGCTCGAGGAATTCCTCGGGCGACTTTTTTTGTTGTTTCAAACTTTCACTTAGTGCCTTCCATATCAGCTTCAGCACTTCCGCCCTCCCTCTATTGCAGCACAGAAACTCTATAGCCGCACCCGAGATTACTGAAAATTGATGCGCAACAAAAAATCCTTTGCAAACATAGTTGCAAAGGATCCTTACTTAAACTTTTACTTTGTACCCCATTCAGAAGCTTTCTCGAACCGCTTTTTAGAGGATTTAGAGAAGATTTGGGAGTTGCGTTACTATATACCCGACCCTAATAAACTTGAATACGCCAACTGTGATTGCGCTCCTTGTTCACGCTACAAGGGAGAAATCTTACAAGGTTGGTAATGATATCAAGTCTTAAAACAGCATTTACGCCCCCTCGTGGGGCGTTTTTATGTATGTAACCCCTTTCGCTTATCAAAAAAAACATTTTAGTAGTATAGGTAAAAACTGTTTCTCATTTTGGTACAAAAATATTTTTCAAAAAAAGTTACTTACTATTTACTCTTTTTCTACTTATGCTACTATTTATATATAAATAACATCCTAAAATAAAATTGTTATGAGAAAATTTAGAGAATTAAATGCTGATACCAAACAGCGTATCAGTCAAGCCCTCAAAGGGCGTGGTTTAACAGATAACCACAAACAAGCCATCAGTGATGGCATGAAAGCATATTGGGCAACAATACCCAATAGACCTAATGAAAATAACGAGAGTGGAAAAAAACTACAATGATGAAACGAGTATGTAAAAGACCAGTGATTATTGATGCTTTTTCTGTTTGCTGTGAGGTGGAAAACAGTGTTTTGTTCGACAAGATTGCTTCGCTTGAATTTTGCGAAAGCATGGAATTTGAAGATTTTTCCTTAACCCGTATAGATGGGCGTTACTATAAGCATGTGAACACTATTACCTACAACGACTGCGGTGAAATGAAAACCTTTGGACAGTTGAAGTTTGGTCTTAACAATGGTAGTGTTGAGGCTAACGCCCATGATAATGGAAAACCAAAGGTATGGATAGCGGTTGATAACACCGCCCTCTATTCGCAAGCTATTTGCTATTTGGGTTATATCTGTGAGGTTCTACATTTGAATGTACATAACTACACGAGTTTAGACCTTTGTAAAGATACTCCTTTTGATGTCAGTCGCTCATTGTATAAATTATATAGGAACGAGAGTATAACAACATTCCTAAATGGCAAGCGCATCATAGACCGTGATGAAGATAGACCTGAAATATCAAGAACTTTAAGCGGTAGCCTCAACAAAGACAAATACCAAACCATCTATGTAAAACAGCGAAACGCTATTAAGGATAAGTCAGCTGGGGTGAGTCTCAAAACATACGACAAACTTGCCGAGATACGAAATGCCTCTGATAAGAAGTATATCCTTGACTATTACAACAACCCAACAAAACTTTACCGCACGGAGGTTCATTTGAATAATGAAGAAATTAAAGAGTATCTACAATCTAATCATATAGACCTCAATCCATATATGATGGACAATGCTGTTCTTGAAGCAATGTTTTTCGACTACCTCAATCGTATTATACGCTTCCAAGATGGTAAGAAGCAAATAAATTGGGAATATCTATTGGGGGGCAGAACTACCGCTTGATAGGAGTATAACAACCCCCTCTGTCAATATCTACATATTTGATGTAATATATTATAAACTAATATGTTTGTGTTAAATTAAAAATGTATCAAAGTAATCTTATAAATGACTACCTTGATACATTATTTTTGTGTTATTCTAATCTAAAAGATTAAAATCTCTTAACTTTCTCTGGTTTATAAGTGCCCTCATATTCTTCGTTGCCATTAGGTTTATATGATATACAAACCAATAATCCATCTTTTGTTATTTCTTTAATAATCATCTTTCGATTCATTGGTTCATATATAACATTTTCCCCAACATTGAACGGTGCTGTATTGTTGATTGCTTCGTGATTAGTTGCGCTAATTGATTTTTGTTTTTCTATTAAAGCATTTATTTTCTTTTCTTCTTCAGTAGG
>JAGBYW010000022.1 GCA_017628555.1 Bacteroidaceae bacterium
TACATAGATAAGTTTTTCATATCCTTTTTTCAGTACACCCTCCAAGGCGTCTTTTATTGACAACTCATTGTCAACACCAACATAGGGAATATGTTTTAAGCGGTTACCAAATGTAACAAGTGGCACATTTAATGAAAGGAGAAATACCTTGCGGGGTTTCACTATTCACCGTTACTCCTTCACTGTTACTCGTAAACTTAATTCTTTAGCTCAACCCAATAATTTCGCCATTTACGTAATCAATGCGGTTTGCCTGAGGAGACTTAGGCAGACCGGGCATACGGATAATATCACCCGCGAGCGCCACAATCATTTCGGCACCAGCGTTTAAGACTACGTCGCGAATCTGAATCGCAAAACCGTCAGCAGCGCCGTACTTCGTTTGGTCGGCAGAGAATGAGAACTGCGTCTTTGCGATACAAACGGGGAAGGATGCCATGCCGTGTTGTTCAGCGAGCTTAATGCGGTTCAACGCAGGCGTTGCGAAACTTACAGAAGCCGCACCGTAGATTTCACGACACACCTTTTCAATCTTTGTCTTGATATCATCCTCATTGCTATAAATGAGCTGGAGGGGCTTTGAGGGATTCTTCTCAATAGTATCCACTACGAGGTTCGCCATTTCCACTGCGCCGCTACCACCTTCGGCAAAGGCATTGTTAATTACGAAGGGCGCTTGAAGGGTTTCCTCACAGTGCTGCTTAAGCAACGCCATTTCTTCATCAGTATCCGTAGCGAAGCGATTGAATACCACAAGAACTGTCTGACCAAACTTACGGAGGTTACGCACGTGCTTATCGAGGTTGGCAAGACCGGTGCGGATACCTTCAAGATTGGGTTCCTTAATCTGATCTAAGGCAACGCCGCCGTGCATCTTCAAACCCTGAGCCGTAGCCACGATAACGGTGAGGTCAGGTTGGAGACCGCTCTTGCGGCAAAGAATGTCGTAGAACTTTTCTGCGCCGAGGTCCGCACCGAAACCGGCTTCCGTGATGGTGTAATCCGAATGCGAGAGCGCCATACGGGTTGCAAAGATTGAGTTACAACCATGCGCGATGTTCGCAAAGGGACCGCCGTGAACGAAGGCGGGAGTGTTTTCCGTAGTCTGCACCAAGTTGGGCTGGATAGCGTCCTTGAGGAGCACCATAATTGCACCCGCAACACCAAGATCCTTTACGGTGAAAGGCTTGCCTTCATAGGTGTAACCGAGAAGGATGTTTTCGATGCGGCGACGAAGGTCTTCTTCACTTGTTGCCAAGCAGAGGATTGCCATCAACTCAGATGCGGGCGTAATGTCGAAACCAGCCTGCTGAACGCCACCATTCGCAGCAGGACCTACGCCTGAAACGATTTGGCGCAAGCCGCGGTCGTTCACGTCAAGCACACGGCGCCAAAGCACTTCCTTCAAGCCAAAACCTTCCGCACGATGCTGGTAAAGGTAATTGTCGAGGAGCGCAGCAATCATGTTGTGCGCAGAAGTAATTGCGTGGAAGTCGCCCGTGAAGTGAAGGTTAATCTTCTCCATAGGCAACACCTGTGCATAACCACCGCCTGCAGCGCCACCCTTCATACCGAAGCAAGGACCGAGTGAGGGTTCGCGAAGCGCAACTACAGCACGCTTGCCAATCTTGTTCAAACCGAGCGCAAGACCGATAGACACAGTAGTCTTACCGATACCAGCCTTTGTAGCAGTGATAGCCGTAACAAGAATCAAGTGACTCTTCTTCTGCTTCTCTTCAGAGATGAGCGAAAGGGGAACCTTTGCAATATATTTACCATAGTGCTCAAGGTCGTTCGCATCAATGCCAATGCCTGCGGCTACTTCTTCAATGGGTTTCAAAGGGGTGCTGTGAGCAATTTCAATGTCTGAAAGCATAGTTGTATCTGTTTTATATGTTATAAATCAAGGAAAATTTGAATGTTTAGACCACAAAAATACGGAATTTCAGTGGATTGAGCGAATAATTTGCCCGACACTTATTAAAGAATCTGTGTTCTGAAAGAATAAATGACGCTTTTGGGAATGTATGAGGGGAAAAGATTTTTGCCATCAAAGGGCAGTAGTCTAAATGGGTATTTCTATGCGCTAAAAATGTAACAATTTTTCGCAAAGGACACGCTTGATAATCAACTACTTAGATGTGGTCAAAATTATTAGTAACATATTTTAAATTATCTTACTAATAATTTTTTTTAGGTTACTAATAATTTTCACTACAATAGATATAGTTTTTAACACAATAGATTTAGGGGTTCACATTTAAAACAATGTGGCCGTTAGGTCTAACGTGCTGCTCACGTAAGCCAACACGACGAGGATGGCAAAGGTAAGCATGTTGCGTGAGGTAAATCCGAGGATGCGGTTGAGTTCGGGACCCTTATTTATTTGCACCATCTTGCGCCACGTAAGGTAGTGGGGCAAGAGGTAAAAGGCGGGAAGGATTGCCAACCAAGAATTGCCGTTTATGGAGAGACTTGCCACGCATACGTAGGCAGCAATGCCCTGGAGCAGGTAGGCAAGACTGCCGAAGCGCTCCCCAAAGAGCACGACAATCGTGCGCTTCCCCGAGCGGCGGTCGGTTTCGCGGTCGCGGTAGTTGTTCAGCACAAGCAGTGTGTCTACACAAAGTCCGCAAGCGGCTGAGAGCCACCACACGTCGGGGTGAAGTGTACCCGCTTGCACATAGTACGTACCGATTACCGGTACGAAACCGAAGAATATCCATACCAAGAGGTCGCCCAGGCCGTGGTAACTCATCAGCGTGGTATAGAGAAAGGCGAAAATCACACAGCTCGCCCCTAATGCTACCAACCACCAACCTCCGTAGAGCAACAGGCAGGCGCCCACCGAACATGCTGCTACGAGCGTAAGGATAATGCCGTTGCGCATAGCCTTCGGCGAAATCCATCCTTGGGCACAGGCGCGCTTCGGACCGAGGCGGTCTTCGGCGTCCGTCCCTTTCTTATAATCGTAAAGGTCGTTGATGAAATTGGAGGCCACTTGCATGAGCATCGCAAAGAGGGCGCAGAGCAGGGCGGGCGTCCATTGTGCCACGCCATTGGCATACGCTAACGCCGTAGCCACAGCTACGGGAATCAATGCCGCAGATAGTGTCTTCGGACGCGCAGCAAGAAACCAGGCTTTGAGGGGAGACATAGTATAGTAGTTTTATGGGGATAGTGACTATAGTATCTATAATGACTATAGTTCCTATAGAAAAATAATGCGGTTACTTCTGCATCTTTAAGCTAGCCCAACCGTCCTGACTGCGTACGTCAATGAGTGTTAAGCCCAATGTTTCGGCGTGGGCAACAAGCTTAGGAACGTCTTCATCGTAGAAACCGCTCATGAAGATAGACGCGCCGTCGTTCATACGGGCAACATAGTGGTGCATGTCGGCGAGAAGGATGTTGCGGTTGATGTTGGCAATCACAAGGTCGAAGGGACCGCATTCGGCAAGGGTGTTCGCATCGCCCAAGAGCACGTCTATGCCGTCAACATCATTGAGCGCCATGTTTTCGAGTGAGTTTTTCACGCACCACTCGTCGATGTCTATCGCCACACAATGCTTGGCGCCACGCATACGGGCAAGAATGGCGAGAATGCTGGTGCCACAGCCCATGTCAAGTACTTCTTTGCCCACCATATCGTCGTCAAGGATGCGCCCCACCATTTGTGAAGTGGTGGCGTGGTGACCTGTTCCGAACGACATCTGAGGGTTGATCTTTATTGCGTATTCTGCTGTGGGTACATCCTTATGGAAAGTGCTTGAAATCACGCAACGGTCAGCGATAACGATAGGTTGGAAGTAGTTTTTCTCCCACTCTTCGTTCCAGTCCTTATCCTCTGCTTCCACCATCTGATAGGTAATCTGCACATCGGGAAGGGGGAAGTATTCAATGAGCGAAGCGAGCGCATCTTCGTCATGAAGTTGCGTTTGGATGTAGGCTTGGAACAGTCCCGTCTCGGCTTCTTCAGCAAAGATGGGGGCTTCGGGGAAGTTATCCACACTGCCCACACGGGGAAGGTCGAGCGAGGCGGTGCGTACGAAACTTTCAAAACCAATTTCGGCAAGCAAGGCGCTGAGCACGTCTTCTGCCGCTTCGCTTTGGGGAGTGAGGGTGAAGGTAAATTCGAGGTATTTCATTTCTGAGGTTTTGAGGTGGGAGGTTTTGAGGGGTGCAAGTTTTTAGTGAGTAGTTAGGAGTAATGCCATGCGGTGCATATCTTGCACCCCCTCACCACTACGTGGTCCCCTCCCCCTATGAACAGGGGGAGAGCGCCATCCGGATTATTTTGGCTAATTACTTCATTCTGATACGCCACTGTTGGGGATACATGTTATTTGCTCGGTTGCCGAGGTTATTGACAAAGCCCAAGGGCAAATTTTTATAGGTTACGATGACATAACCCTTGGGGGCGTCGATGGTAATGGACTCGCGGCGTAGATAGGAAAGGGCGGTGTCGAGGTCAAGTTCGCAAGTGGGGAAGGCATCCGTGTGGCGGTTGAGCGCAAGTGCGAGATCGTGAGCAGGGGCAAACTTCTTGCCTTTTTCTTCTGCCAAAGCAACACCCACTTTGAGGCACTTCACCGTGGTCATAAGGCGTTGCGCCACGTCTGCATGAGGTTGAGAGATAGCCGAGAGTTCGGCTTCGCCCGTTGAAAGAATTTTATATGCTCCCGCATCAGAGAGCCATTTCGCAACGGTGCTTGCTCCAGCGGGCACTTGAGGCTTCGCGCCCTTCGCCTTCTTCTCTTTCTTCGCCCGAGGTTCGGGAGTTTCCGCCGTCTTACGCATAAGGCAGAGGAAGAGACCTTCGCCACGCGTCAAGTGGGGGAAGAAGTGGTACATACCATTATTAAGTACCGATGCCTCCGACAATTTTTCGGGCGTGTCTAACGTATGGACGTTCCAATTGGATTGAATGTCAAGCGGAATAATCTCAGCGCCGAGTTCCTTACAGATGCGCGCCACCATTTCTTCATTCTCAAGGCGGTTGTAAGTACAGGTGCTGTAAACAAGGTAGCCGCCCGTGCGTAAGCAAGACCAAATGTCGCAAAGTATGCTCCACTGGCGGTCGGCACAACTAACGACGTTGGCGGGTGACCACTCCGTAACGGCGCCTTCATCTTTGCGGAACATACCTTCCCCTGAACAGGGCACGTCGGTAGCGATGACGTCGAACATGCCACAGAGCGTAGAAAATTCTGCTGGGAAAGCGTTGGTTACTACTACATCTGGATGACCCCACTTCGTTAAATTTTCAGCCAAGACCTCTGCGCGCTGACGCATGGGTTCGTTAGCAACGAGCAACGCCCCATCGGGAAGCAGACTGCGCCACAACGTGCTTTTTCCCCCTGGCGCAGCACAAAGGTCAAGTAGGGTGGTGGGCACAAAGTCTGTCGCAATTTTGCGGTAGGCTTGCTCAATAAACATCGAAGCCGCCTCCTGCACATAATATCCCCCAGCGTGGAGCACGGGGTCGAGCGTAAACATGGGGCGCTCTTTGAGGTAAACGCCCGTTTCACACCAAGCAACGGCGGTGTCTTGAATGTCGCTGAGCAGGTCGGAGTTTCCCGTCATCAACTTCCTCCTGTTGAGGCGCACACTCGTAGGCGGTTCTGTTTCTGTCAGAACCTTACAAAAGCGTTGGACTTCTTCAGCGCCGAGCAACGCACTCATTTGTTGGAGAAAGGCTTCGGGGAGCATGAGGGGAAAGGAGAAATGAGAAAGGAGAAATGAGAACGGCCTTGCGGAGTGGGATTATAGTATAGGGTAAAGAGGACAGCGAAAGGGGAATTGGAACAAGGAGCAAATCAACCCGCAAGGATTTTCTCTTTGCTCCTTTCTCCTTTCCTTTTATACTGCTACGACACCCTTAATGTGAGGGTGTGGGTCGTAATTGAGGAGTTCAAAGTCCTCATACTTGAAGTCGAAGATGTTCTTCACTTCAGGGTTGAGGCGCATTTGGGGAAGCGGACGGGGTTCGCGTGTGAGTTGCAAATCGGTCTGCTCCATGTGGTTCAGGTAAAGGTGTGTGTCACCCGTAGTGTGGACAAATTCACCCGGCTCTAAGCCGCAAACCTGCGCTACCATAAGCAAGAGGAGCGAGTAAGAGGCTATGTTGAAGGGCACTCCAAGGAAGCAGTCTGCCGAGCGCTGATAGAGTTGCAGAGACAGGCGTCCGTCTGCCACGTAGAACTGAAAGAGCAGGTGACAAGGGGGAAGCGCCATTTCATCTACCTCAGCCACGTTCCACGCAGAGACAAGGAGGCGGCGAGAGTCGGGATTGTTCTTAATCTGTTCAATCACCTGAGAAATTTGGTCAATATGTCCACCCTTATAGTCGGGCCATGAGCGCCACTGATAACCATAAACATGTCCAAGGTCGCCATTCTCGTCTGCCCATTCATTCCAAATGCGTACGCCGTTTTCTTGCAGGTACTTGATATTCGTTTCGCCTTTCAAAAACCAAAGGAGTTCGTAAATAATTGACTTCAAGTGGCACTTCTTAGTAGTTACCAAGGGGAAACCATCGGCGAGGTTGAAACGCATTTGGTGGCCAAACACAGACTTCGTACCCGTGCCCGTGCGGTCGGTCTTTATCGTTCCTTCTTCCTTAATTCTGCGAAGCAGGTCGAGGTATTGTTTCATAGCGGTAAGTGATTTAATAATTGTTGCCTACAAATTTAAGTTTTTTTGCTGACTGAGGTGCCTCTTCAAGTGAAAAAATAACGCCTCGAAGTCTAAAATTTGGGGCAGAAAATCCGTGTTTCAAACCCCTATATTCATCTTGCTGAAAACTATATCTATTGTAGTAAAAATTATTAGTAACCTAAAAAAAATTATTAGTAAGATAATTTAAAATATGTTACTAATAATTTTGGGTAGGTTTAACTCGCTGATTATCAGGGAGTATATAAGGATATAATTTTGTAACAAAATTTCGCCTGTGAGTACCGCCCTTTTGCGCACCTGTGACTTCGGTCTTAGGGATACAAAAAAAGATTGCCATTCGGAAGTATCTCCCTCATTTCTGAGAGCCGTTTCCGAACAGCAATCTGAATGTCTTTATGCTCTATGAGGTTTAACCCATGAAGAAAAGCAACACGAGCTGCGCCGTAAGGATGCGCAAGAACATGGTGAGGGGGTAAACCGTAGAGTAACCTACTGCGGGAGCGTCGCTACCTACAGCCGTCTGATTGGCAAAGGCAAGCGCAGGGGGGTCAGTGTTAGAACCGGCGATAAGACCCATCAATGTGAAGTAGTTTAACTTCATCTTGAGGCGGCCAATAAGTCCGATAATCAAGATGGGCACTGTGGTAATCAAGAAACCTGCCCACACGTAGTTGTAACCGCCGTTTACAATCGTCTGCCAGAAGGTAGCACCCGCCTGAAGACCAACGCTCGCCAAGAAAAGGATGAGACCCACTTCGCGAAGCATGAGGTTGGCAGAAGTAGTCATGTACGACGCAATCTTATAGCGGTAGCCGAACGCACCAACGAGAATCGCAACGATAAGCGGACCACCAGCGTAACCAAGTTTCACAGGCACGTCAATACCAGGGAGGGGGATAGGCATCTGTCCGAGGATGATACCCGCCATGATACCGAAGAAGATAGCACCTACGTTAGGATGGTCAAGATGTTTCACATTTGAACCCACCTTACGCGCAAGGCGTTCAACATTTTCTTCCAAACCTGTTACAAGGAGGCGGTCACCCACCTGAAGGCGTAAGTTGCGGTTGGCAAAGAGGTCCATGCCGTTACGTGTAACGCGTGTTACGTTTACGCCATATACAGAAGAGAAGTGGAGCTGACCGAATGTCTTACCGTTCATCGTTTCCTTCGTCACGAGCAAGCGGCGAGAAACGTACGTCTTCTTTTCAACATCAGCTTCCCAAGTCTTACCGGGCACGGCTTCACCAATGAGTTCTGTCATTGCCTGAGCTTCCCATTCGGTACATACGAGGTGCACTTCGTCACCAATTTCTAATTTCGTTTCGCGGTTGGGAATAAACAATTCGCCGTTCTTGATGATGCGCGAAATGATAAACTCGCGGTTGAGGAAGTTACGGAGTTCTTCAAGCGTCTTGTTGATTACAGCATAGTTCGTAACCTTCAACACAAGGTGCTTGGGAGTAGCGTGCGGATTGCTCTCTACTTCCTTACGAAGTTGCTCGCGCTCTTCGTCAAGGTTAATCTTGCAGATGTAGCGGATAGCCACAGTAGCGAGGATGATACCCACAACGCCGAGGGGGTAAGCACAAGCGTAACCGCTGGCTATATCGGGGATGCCGTTAGTAAACTCAAAGTTGTTGAGCGTAGTAGTTGCCGCACCGAGACCAGGAGTATTTGTTACTGCTCCGTAAAGCACTCCGACCAACATGGGGAAGTCTTCCTTCGCGCCGTTGTTAAAGAATGCGAAGTAGAGCACAAATACCATTGTGATGTTGAGCAACACGATGCCCACTGCGAGCAAGTTCATCTTTAAACCGCCCGACTTGAATGTGGCAAAGAAACTCGGACCAACCTGTAACCCAATGCAATATACAAAGAGTATAAGCCCCAACTCCATGACAAACTTGATGATCTGGGGAGTGCTGGCAAGCGTGTCGCCGCTGGCTGTCTTGTAGTCGATGCCAAAGACGGTGCTACTGATGTGCCCAACGAGGATTCCGACGAAGAGTACGAATGTAACGCCTAAGGCGATGCCGCCAAATTTGATTTTACCAAGGCGAACGCCCAAAGAGATGGCGAGCGCATAGGCAATGACCAAGTGAGCAATGTATGTGCTCGGGGTCAGGGTCGTAAGGATGTTTACTAACCAATCCATGGTGTGATAAGATTAAGAGGTGAATAATTCAACTACAAAATTACGTTAATTATTCCTACTCGCACGGACTTGCCCCTTATTATTTTCAGAAATAAGGCAGATTTACTCAGGATAGGGCTTGAATACGCAAGTCGGAATAGCAAACTGTGTGAATTTTATGTGGCAAGTGATGAAATTCTTTCCGTCTTTCAGGTGCTGAAGCTGACGCAAGACATAGGCGAAATTTTGTTACAAATTTGCAAACTTATAACTCTATTGATAATCAGGGAGTTAATTATGCCAAAAATTATTAGTAACCTTTTTTAAAATATGTTACTAATAATTTTTTTTAGGTTACTAATAATTTTTACTACAA